>JBGTEZ010000118.1:0-4727 GCA_041747535.1 Gemmatimonadaceae bacterium | reverse complement strand
AAAGTTCGCGCTCACGAGTGATGCAGCGCAGCTCAGGGAGCTGAGCGGCTACTTCGATTTCATCCTCGACACGGTTTCGGCAAAGCACGATTACAACCAGTACCTGGGCCTTCTGAACACCGACGGCGTGATGATGTGCGTCGGCGCGCCGCCGACCCCAGCCGAAGTCACAGTGTTCACTTTGATGGGCGGGCGACGCAGCCTCGCGGGTTCAGGGATTGGCGGGCTCCCAGAAACGCAGGAGATGCTCGACTACTGCGCCGAGCATGGCATCAGCTCGGACATCGAGATGATCGATATCTCCTACATCAATGAAGCCTACGAGCGCATGTTGAAGAGCGACGTCCGGTATCGATTCGTGATCGACATGGCTTCTTTGAGCTGATGCGTTTGGCCCTGCCCGGGGCCAGGAATGGGAGGGGGGTACCCGGCGTACTAATTGCATGACTGTACGGTAGAATACCCTCTCCTCCTTGCCGGTCGCTGTTCACACGCCGCCGACGACGCCTTGGACCCACTTGGAAAGCTCAAGCGCTTCTGAAGGCAGGCCATAGCGCCTCAGGTCAGGCAAACTGATACGGAGGCCTGGGTGCACGCTACCGCACGGGGATCGTTTTGGACGTCCTGACGTTCGAGCTCGATAACAGGCTTCACGCCTTCCGAGCCGCGGACGTCGTCCAGGTTGTCCAGATGGTCGAGATCTCGCCGCTGCCGGGAGCACCGGCGGTGATCGAGGGCATCGTGAACGTGCGAGGAACCATCGTTCCGGTGTTCGACCTGCGCGCGCGTCTCGGTTTGCCTGCACGCGAGATCGATCCGGGACAGCACCTCGTGATTCTCGCGGCGGGCGCGCGCCCGTCCGCCGTTCGGGTGGATGCGGCCGACGACTTCGTGTCGATTTCCGACGCCGATATCGCCGTTTCACTGGAGGATATGGGCGTCGGCGGCGCAAGGCCGCGCCACGTTGCCGGTGTTGCGGCAACGCCCGACGGCACAACCATCATCTACGATCTCGCAGCTTTTCTCTCGCCGTCCGAAACCGAGAAGCTCGACGACGCGCTGACGACTGCAGGTGACTGAGCGTCCTCGAATCCGCCCGCATCGCAGCGAGTGGACGCAACCCGAATTCGCGGAGATCGCGCTCGCGCTGCACGAGACTACCGGTCTCGTCTTTCCCGCCAACCGGCGCGAGTCCGCCGAGTCGGGTATGCGCCGCGCGATGGGCGCCGCATGCGTCTCCGATCCGGCGGATCTCCTCCGCGCCATCAGAGCCGCGGGAGAGATCAGGGACATCCTGATCACGGAGCTGACAATCGGAGAAACGTTCTTTCTCCGAGAAAATGGACAGCTCGATTTTCTGAAGCACACTGTGTTGCCCGACCTGCGGGGCAACGCCGGTGGCCGCGCACTACGCATCTGGTCTGCCGGCTGCGCAACCGGGGAAGAGGCGTACTCGCTGGCGATAGCGGTACAGGAAGCCGCCTGGCCGGGAGCAGTGTCGATCCTCGGAACCGATCTCTCGGTGGCACGACTGGTTGCCGCCAAGCGCGCGCGCTACACCGCATGGTCGATGCGCGGAGTGAGCGAGCGAGTCATCGATCGCTACTTCGAGCGACAGGGAAAGCAGTTCGTGCTGCGACAGGACATCCGCAGCTCCGTCGAGTTCAGGGCGCTCAACCTCGCATCAGCGGAATATCCTTCGCTCGTGTCGGGCGTCGGTGAGATGGATGTTGTCTTCTGCCGCAACGTCCTCATCTACTTCGACCTTGCCACCGTCGCGGTGATCGCTGCGCGACTCATCGCTTCGCTTGCCCCCGGCGGCTGGCTATTTCTCGGCGCATCCGATCCGCCGATCGCCGAGTTCGTGCCGTGTGAGGTGGTCCTGACAGGCGCCGGCCTGGCGTATCGTCCGCCCGGCACTACCCCTGGGGATGTGCGGCAACTCTTCAGGGACGCGTGGTCCGGTGTCGAGGCCGTGACGTTCGAGGATGCTTCTGCTGCGGAGCCAGCGACAGTGTCCTCGGTGGTGGCCGACGCAACAACGGCCGTCCGAGCTGATTTGCCAGCGCCCGCGGATGCCGACGAAGACATACACGACGCCTGCGAAACCGCCTACGAACAGGCAGACTACGACGCCGCCATTCGGCTCGCGCGAAACGCGATCGATCGAGGCGAAGACAACGATCTCATCTGGATCGTGCTCGTCCGCAGTCTCGCCAACCGCGGAGATCTCGCTGCCGCGGGAGAGGCCTGCGCCGCCGCGCTCGAGCGCAACAGGATGTCCGTCGAGCTGACGCATCTACATGGAATTCTCCTCACCGAGGCGGGCAGGTACAGCGAGGCGGCCGTTGCGGCGAAACAGGCCCTTTATCTCAGCCCCCAATACACGATCGCGCACCTCGCACTCGGGGACGCGCTGTCGCGCACCGGTGATGTCGCCAACGCGCGCCGTGCATTCAGGAACGCCGAGACTCTGCTAGAGGGGCTTGCACCCGCCACACCCGTTCCAGGCGGGGACGGCGTCGAAGCGGCACAGCTCCTTCGCATCGCGCGCTTTCGTCTCGAGACCCTCGGTGCGACACCTAGGCGTCCGCGGTGATGACTGGGCTCAACACGTCCGCGCGCGCGGTGCTGGTGGAACGCGCGCGCCGACTCGCGCAGCCGCTTGCCGGCATCGAGGAAGGAGATATCGGAGGAGAGAACCGTGCCCCGGTCCTCGTCGTCCGACTCGGAGACGAGCGGGTTGGCGTCCCGCTCGGTTACACGACAGAAGTCTATCGCACGACTGAGATGACGCCGATTCCCGGTGCTCGTTCCCCCGTTGCCGGCGCGATCGCGTGGCGGGGCCGGGTGCTGACGATACTCGACATCGCCCACAGCCGGCGCGAGCCGGTCGCAATGACCGATGCGACGCGCATCCTCGTCATCGGCCAGCGCACGGCCGCTTTCGGAATCCTCGTTGATGAAGTCGAGGACGTGCAGCACCTCAGTATCAATGATATCCGTCCGGTCGAGAACGTCTCGTCGGCGCGCAGTGAGATGGTTCGCGGGACCACCGCCGACGGAATCGTCGTGATGGATGCCGCCGCGCTTATCGCTCGATTTGCACCAACCCAGCAGTCCGGAGGACCACGGGAATGAACTTTACAATTGGCAAGCGCATCACCCTCGGCTTTGTACTCGTCCTGTTACTCGTCGCCGCCGTTGCCGGCGGCGGATACTGGTCGCTCAGGCGCACCGCCCAAACCTATGATATCGCGCTGGAGAGCAGGCGAAACCTGCTTGGTCCAGCCCTGGAGGCGGAATCAGAGATTCGCGCGTCGAACGTCGAGGATCTCCGGTATCTCCTCGACGGCTCGGAGAGTTCTGTCGTCGCCAAGGCCAGACGCATCGCAAAAGCAAGGGAGATAATCGACGGCATCATCGCCGCGCTGCCCCAGAGTGCAACGGCTGCCTGGCGGTCCGTCGATTCGCTCACCACCGCCTGGTCGACCGCGGCCGATGAGGCAGCGTCGCTGCGTCGGGCCGGTAACATCCCCGAATCCAACCGCATCAGGGCCGACCGCGTGCAGCCGGCTCGTGAGGAGCTCGATCGCAGGATTGGGGAGCGCGTCGACTGGGCCCGCGCCTACTCCGATTCGATCGCCTCCGTAGGCCATGACACTGCGAATAGCGCGAGAATCTCGCTACTCTGGGGGTTGCTGCTCGCACTGCTGGGCGGGGCCGCCGCGACCTGGTTCCTGAGCCGGTCGATCAATCGGCCACTTCAGGAATCGGCGGCGGTGCTCGCGTCGAGCGCAGCTGAGATTCTCGCCGCTACCACCGAGCAGGCCGCGGGGACCAACGAGTCGATGGCAGCGATCACCGAGACGGTTGCCACTGTCGATGAAGTCGCGCAGACCGCCAACCAGGCCGCGCAGCGAGCGAAAGCCGTCGCTGATTCGGCGCAGCGTGCAGCGGACAATGCCCGACAGGGTCGCAAATCGATCGAGGAGACGACGTCCGCGATGCGTGCGGTCGAGGGTCAGGTGGGCTCGATCGCCGAGCGCATTGTCGCTCTCGCCGATCAGGCGCAGGCGATCGGCGAGATCATTACTGCCGTCAGCGACATCGCCGAACAGACCAAGCTGCTCGCGCTCAATGCCGCTGTTGAGAGCGCGCGTGCCGGCGAGCACGGGCGCGGGTTCGCGGTCGTCGCTTCGGAGATCAAGGCGCTCGCGAGTCAGGCGAAGCAAAGTACGACGCAGGTGCGGCAAATTCTCGGCGATATTCAGCGTGCGACCAGCACCGCGGTCATGACGACGGAGCAAGGCACGAAGCAGGTTGCCATCGCGGCCGCCCAGGTGAAGCAGACCGGGGAGATCATGAACGGGCTCGCCGAAACGGTAAACGACGCCGCCCAGGCAGCGGCGCAGATCGTCGCATCGGCGGGTCAGCAGGCGATCGGGATGGGGCAGATCCGCCAGGCGATCGCAAACATTCACGACGCCACACAGCAGAATCTGACCGCGACGCGCCAGTCGGAGCAGGCGGCGCAGGATCTCAACAAGCTCGGCACACGTCTCATGATGCTCGTCGGCTCCTCAGCGTCGCGTGGAGGAGGGCGCATCCGTTGACCGATCGCACGACGGCCGACAGGGGTGCGCTGGCCGCCCGCCTGCTCGCGACCTTCCTCGACGAGCTCGATGAGCAGCTGCGCGCGCTCGACGCCGACCTGCTCGCGCTCG
>JBGTEZ010000117.1:0-7932 GCA_041747535.1 Gemmatimonadaceae bacterium | reverse complement strand
GCCGATCCCGCCGGATCCGAAGGCCGCGCCCGGATCGAGAGAAGCGCGTGGATACCTGCAGCCGGTGTCGTATCCTGTAGCTACGACGGTCCACTACGAGTTCCCGGCGCGCGGCGCGCAGCCGCCGGTCAAATTGAGCTGGTACGACGGCGGCTTGTTGCCGCAACGCCCCGATCTGCTTCCCGACGATGTCCCGATCAACAGCAACGGCGGCACGATATTCATCGGCGAGAAAGGGATTCTCATGCACGACACCTACGGCGCGAATCCTCGCCTTTTTCCGGTCGGGCTTACCGAAGATGCGGCGCTGGTACCGAAGACCATCCCGCGCATTAGCGTCAGCCACGAAATGAACTGGGCCAACGCGATCAAGGGACAAGGCAAGGCCGTTTCGCCGTTCGAGTACGCGTCCGATCTAACGGAGACGATGCTGCTGGGGCTCGTGGCGCTGCGCACGGGCCAGGGCAGGAAGATTCTGTACAACGGTGAAAAGATGGAGATCACGAACATACCGGAAGCGAATCAATACCTGACTCGCGAGTACCGGCCGGGCTGGGAAGTCTGACACAACTACAACGAGGAATCGATGATGCAGAGATCAGCCGCACTGATGACGGTCTTGGTACAGCTTGCATTTATTGCCGGCTGCGCGCCGGCGGGAACGAACACCGGTGGTAGCGCGAGCGTGACGCCTGATTCGACGGTTCCTGCCGCGACCGCAGACATGAGCGGACTGACCGCGGCGCAGCGCGCGGCCGGGTGGAAGCCGCTGTTCGACGGAACGACGACTGCCGGCTGGCGTGGCTACAAGACGCCGACGGTTCCGGCAGGATGGGGCGCTGTCAACGGCACACTCACCAAGAGCGGTCCGATCGGCGACCTGATGACGGCTAACCAGTACGGAGACTTCGAGCTCGCGTTCGACTGGACGATCAGCCCCGGCGGAAACGCGGGCGTGTTCTATCGCGGAACCGAAGAATACGATCACATCTACTGGAGCGCGCCCGAGTACCAGCTGCTCGACGATGCGCTGCATGGGGATGGAAAAAGCCGTCTCACCTCGACTGGCGCGGCATACGGACTTTATCCCTCGCCGGCCGGCGTGGCGAAGCCCGCGGGTGAATGGAACTCGACGCTGATCGTCGTGAAGGGCAATCGTGTTCAGCACTGGCTGAACGGTCAGAAGCTGCTCGAGTACGAGCTTGCCAACCCGGATTGGACCGCGAAGGTGAAGGCCAGCAAGTTCATCGAGTATCCGAATTACGGGCGCGCGCCGCGGGGCTACATCGGCTTTCAGGGTGACCACGAGGGAACCCTCACTCTCCGCAACATGCGGATCAGGGAGATCAAATGACCGGAGTCCGGTCGCGGTTATCGGCGATGATGTTCCTCCAGTACTTCATCTGGGGGGTCTGGTTCGTCACCATGGGCACTTATCTCGGGCAAACGCTGAGGTTCACCGATCAGCAGATCGGGCTCGCCTACGGCGCGACCGCCATCGCGGCGCTCGTTTCTCCGTTCTTCATGGGAATAGTCGCCGACCGGTTTTTCTCCAGCGAGAAGCTGCTCGCGGCGCTGCATTTCGCGGGTGGCGTCGTCATGTGGATCGTGTCGACGCAGACGACGTTCTCGAGCTTCTATCCGCTCCTGATCCTGTACGCGCTTTGCTACATGCCGACGCTTTCGCTCACCAACTCGATTTCGTTTCACCACGTAAAGGATCCGGCCCGCGACTTTCCGCTCATCCGCGTGCTCGGCACGATCGGCTGGATCGTCGCCGGCATACTGGTCGGCAAGGTTTTCAAGGCCGACGCGCTGGCGCTGCCGATGAGACTGGCGGCGGGAGCGTCGATCGTGATGGCCGTTTTCTCGCTCGCTCTTCCCCACACTCCGCCCAAGGCGGCGGGCGCGGCGTTCAGCGCGCGCGACGCACTTGGCCTCGATGCTCTCCAGCTGCTCAGGAACAGGGATTTCCTGATCTTCGTGCTCGGCTCGTTTCTCCTCTGCATCCCGCTCCAGTTCTACTACACGTTCGCCAATCCATTCCTCAATGAGATCGGCGCGCCGGACCCTGCTTTCATCCAGACCTTCGGCCAGATGTCGGAGATCGTGTTCATGCTCCTCCTCCCGGTCGTGCTCAGGCGCTTCGGGATCAAGGTCATCATGCTGGTCGGCATGCTCGCCTGGGCGCTCAGGTATCTCGCCTTTGGAATGGGAGACGCGGCGGGAGGCATGTGGCTGATCTATCTCGGCATTCTGCTGCACGGAGTCTGTTATGATTTCTTTTTCGTCAGCGGCCAGATCTATACCGATCAGCGCGCCGGCGAAAAGATCAGGGCAGCGGCGCAGGGGATGATCAACTTCGTCACCAACGGACTCGGCTATTTCATCGGCGCGTTCGCGTCCGGCGCGGTCGTCAACCGGTATGCTGTCGCGAACCCCGCGTGCACGGACGCAGCGGCAGCGGCCCGCGAGTGCCTCAAGGTGACGCACGACTGGTCGTCGATCTGGATGGTCCCCGCCGCGGGGGCAATGGTGGTCTTCATTCTGTTCGCGCTGCTCTTCCGGCCGCAGAAGCCCGTCGCCGATGCCGTGACCGCGCAGCCAGGAGGAACCGGTGCCGACAGGCGATGAAACCGCCACTTTCTGCGAATACACCGCATTGATGATTCGGAGCTGACGATGCACCTGAGATGGCGAGCGTTCCTCGTTGGAGCTTCAGCGCTCGCCGTGAGCGCGTGCGGGGAGGATGGCCCGGACAAACGGGCCGGAATGACCCAGCGCGAGAAGGACAGCATCCTCGGGCAATCCCAGATCCCCGGCGCGAAGGCGGTGAAAACGGGGATGAGAAACGCCGACTCGGCGTCGGCGCGACAGGCGCGTCTGGATTCGGCGGACCGCGAGCCCTAGCTCGCGGCCGCGTTGCCAGCCGGTTAGCGTGGGGCTGGGCGCCCCGCGGGTTTGGTCCCGTTCTCGGGCCCGGCCGGGCCAGCGGTCACTTCGACCGCGTCGACGAAGCTCACGTCCTTGTTCCGCTGCTTGAGCATGTTGACGATCCCGACCTTGTCCGTCGCCTTCAGATAGGCTTCCTGCGGCTCGACGAGATTGCCATCCACCAGCTCGATGAGCGCATCGTTCATCGTGACCATTCCGAGACGCCGCGACGTCTGAAGCACCGACGGCAGCTGGAAGGTCTTTCCCTCGCGAATGAGGTTCGACACCGATGGCGTCGAAAGCATCACCTCGCGAGCGGCAACGCGACCGCCGCCGATCTTCTTGCACAGCACCTGCGAGATCACGCCCTTCAGTGAATCGGAGAGCATCACCCTGATCTGTGCCTGACGGTCGGGCGGGAACTGGTCGATGACACGGTCCACGGTGCTGACCGCGCTCGAAGTGTGGACGGTGCCGAAAACGAGGTGACCCGTTTCGGCGGTCTCGATCGCCATCGACACGGTCTCCAGGTCGCGAAGCTCGCCGACGAGTACGATGTCCGGATCCTCGCGAAGCGCTGCGCGGAGGGCGTGCTTGAAGGAAGACGTGTGCACGCCGACGTGGCGCTGGGTGATCAGACACTTCTTGCTCTCGTGCACGAACTCGATCGGATCCTCGATGGTGATGACGTGATCCTCACGGGTACGGTTGATCAGATCGATCAGCGCGCAGAGCGTCGTCGACTTACCCGACCCTGTCGGTCCGGTCACGAGTACCAGACCCTTGGTCAGCTGGCAGAGGCGCTGTACTTCCTGCGACAGCCCCATCTGCTCGACCGTTACGACGGCAGCGGGGATGGCGCGAAATACGGCTCCGGTTCCCTTGCGCTCGCGCAGGGCGTTGCCACGAAACCGTCCGACGCCGGCGATCTCGTGCGCAAAGTCGGTGTCGTTGATCTCGGCGAACTCGGCACGGTTCTGCGGCAGCATCACGGCGGCGAGCATTGACTCGATGTCTTCGTTGGTGAGCGGAGCGTGGTCGCGGATTGCCGCGATCTCGCCGTTTGCGCGAAGCATTGGCGGCGACCCGACGCGCAGGTGAAGATCGGACGCTTTCCTCGTCACGAGGCTGCGCAGGAGGTCCTCGATCTTCTCGAGCGCGCGGCCGCTGACCTTCACGGGCGCGGCCGCCGCACTCGGTGTTGGCGCCGATACCGGGGCTGACCCGGGCGTAGGTGTATGCGAAGCTACGCTTGCACCCGGAGCTTCATGCGAGGCCGGAGCGCTGGCGACGCTGAGCGCATCGTGCGCGCTCCCGTTCGCCGACGCGCCGTTTGAGCCGGCGTGGGCGAAGGAGCCGTTCGATCCGTTCGATCCGTTCGATCCGTTCGCAGGCTCGACTCGTGCCGACAGCTTTCCGTTGACCTGGGAGAGCTCGACCTCAAAGCTGCCGTCGGCCGAAGCGTAGGCAAACCGCGCGCCGCCCCTGGCATCGATGGCGTGAGGCGAATTCGCGGGCGCGATCTCGCGCACGAGGGTGAGGATCTGCGCGCTGGTGAGCGCCTGCTTCATCACCGGGCGGGGTGAGCCGTTGATGATGAGCGCCGCGACATCACCCTCCAGAAGCTGCAGCGAAGTGGCTTTGTTCGAGACGAGGACGGAGAGAAATCGATCTAGTTGTGCCATGTCAGTCGAGGGGCCGGACGCGGTCGATCAAGGACCTGTTGATCAGCCGCGCTTCGTTTGAGGTATAGAGAGTCAGGAACCGCGCATTGAGCCGGTTCAGATAGTCGAGCACGCGCGCGCGGTCGGGCCTCGCTTCGAGCCGAATCGACCCGACGCGGACATCGCCGCCAATGAGGACAACCTGTAACAGCGCGGTTGGAGCCGGTGTGCCGGTGATTGGCTGGTCGCCGGTCTCGGCGCCGCTGGCGTCGGTGATCTCCGCGACCCGTGCCTTCGAGACCAGTATCACTTCTTCGGTCTCGAGCTCGAGCGGGAAGAATTCCTGGGCGGAGTTGAACAGCTCGGAGACGTCCTCGAGCTCGAAAGGGCGGTACGACGAGGAGTGGATGAACACTGATCCTCGCAACTGCTCCCCGCCGATCATGCTGAGCGCGACGGACCTTCTTACGGTCTCGACTCGGTACAGGTTCGCGGCTTTTCTGGTTTGTTGCATGCTCTCGCGCGAACGGGGTGGGGGACAACCGGGGCACTCGTATCTCAGACTCATTTCGGGACCGGTTAGTCACGTGTTTCCCGAGAAAAAAGGCCGTTACGTTTTCAGCAAACCGGGCGGAGATGCGCACACACAAAGATGATATTCGCGGTCTAGTGCAGAGGCCGCTCGCGGCTTACTTTCTCGCGACCCTAAAACGACCGATCCCATGGATCTCGCTCCGCAGCGCAAGACATACGACGTGTGCATCGTTGGTTCCGGGGCAGGCGGAGGGATGGCCGCTTATGTCCTCACGCGCGCCGGCGCAAACGTGCTTCTCCTCGAAGCGGGAGGACCGTGGAGCAACACCCGCGACTCGGTGATGATGAAGATGCCGTACGATTCTCCGCGCCGCGGAGCATCGACGCGTGACCGGCCATTCGGCGAGTTCGACGCCTGCATCGGCGGCTGGGAGCTGGAGGGCGAGCCCTTCACGAAGGCGGAAGGAACCGACTTCATGTGGTGGCGGGCACGGATGGTCGGAGGCCGCACCAATCATTGGGGTCGGATCTCGCTCCGGTTCGGCCCCGACGACTTCAAGGCAAAAAGTCGCGACGGACTCGGCGACGACTGGCCGATCGGATACTCCGATCTCGCGCCGTACTACGACCGGCTCGACAAGCTGGTTGGGATTTTCGGAAACAACGACAACCTGCCCAACCATCCCGGCGGCTATTTTCACCCGCCGCCGAAGCCGCGCTGTTACGAGCTGATGATCAAGGACGCCGCCGACCGGCTCGACATCACCTGCGTCTCGGCCCGTCTTTCGATCATTACCAAGCCGCACAACGGACGCGCGCCTTGTCACTACTGCGGGCAGTGCAACCGCGGCTGCATGACCAAGTCCAATTTCTCGGCGACCGACGTATTCATCGCGCCGGCGCTGAGGACGGGCCGGCTGACGCTCGTGACCAACGCCATGGCGCGCGAGGTCACGCTGAACGCGCAGGGACTGGCGAACGGAGTCACCTACATCGACAAGAAGACGGGCGCCGATCGGCAGGCAAACGCGCGCGTGGTCGTGCTCGCGGCGAGCGCCTGCGAATCGGCGCGGCTCCTTCTCAACTCCAAGTCCTCGAAGTTTCCCAATGGACTCGCGAATTCCAGTGGCGTGGTCGGAAAGTATCTGACCGATACCACCGGCATCAGCGTCTCGGGCTTCATCCCGAAGATGATGGATCACGTCGTCCACAACGAAGACGGCGTCGGCGGCGGCCACATCTACATGCCCTGGTGGATCGACAACAGGAAGCTCGATTTCCCGCGCGGCTATCACATCGAAGTCGGCGGCGGAATCGACAATCCTCCGGGCTACGGAACGCTGGGTGGAGTACAGAACTACCCCGCGGGCGGGGGATACGGGAAAAAGCTCAAGGACGACTACCGCCGGTACTACGGGGCCACCGTCGGATTCGCGGGACGCGGAGAGCAGATACCCAACGAGCACAGCTACTGCGAGATCGATCCGGTCGTGAAGGATCGCTACGGCATTCCGGTGCTTCGTTTCAGCTGGAAGTGGACCGACTACGAGTACAACCAGGTTCGCCACATGCACCAGACTTTCCGCGCGTTGATCGAGGAGATGGGCGGAACTGTTTTCGGATCGATGCCGACTGTGGACACCGGCTACGGAATCGCAAAGGGCGGAGAGATCATCCACGAGCTGGGCACCATCCGGATGGGCGACGACCCATCGAAGTCCGCCCTCGACTCGAACTGCCGCGCCCACGACGTGAAGAATCTTTTCGTCACCGACGGCGGCCCCTTCGTGTCGCAGGCCGACAAGAATCCCACCTGGACAATCATGGCGCTCGCGATGCGGACGAGCGAATTCATCGCGGCCGAAAGAAAACGGGGGGCATTATGAGTGGCGACGATGTTGCACCTTCAAAGGAGCTCACGCGCCGCGAGGCCGTACAGATGCTGGCCGCGCTTCCTCTCGCCACGCTCTTCAGTCTTGGCTCCGCCGACCAGGAGAGAGCCCGGAGCTTCGTCGATGAGGCGCTCGAGGCGGGACCGGCGTTCGCACCCAAATTCTTCACGGCGGCGGAATTCCGCACCGTGCGCATTCTCGCCGACATGATAATTCCGCGCGACGAGAGATCCGGAAGCGCCACCGACGCCGGAGTTCCGGAATTCATCGACTTCATGATGATCGACCGCCCGGACAATCAGAAGTGGATGCGGGACGGCCTGGCATGGCTCGATGCGCAGTCGCGTACGCGCAATTCCAAGGCGTTTGCCGAGGCCACGACTTCGGAGCGCACGGCGATTCTCGACGACATTGCCTGGCCGGCGCGCGCGCCGGCCTCGCTTGCCGCCGGCGTTTCGTTCTTCAACCGGTTCCGCGACTTTACCGCGTCGGGTTTCTGGTCGAGCCGCATCGGAACGAACGATCTGCGTTACGTCGGCAACAAGTTCGTGCCCGTCTGGAACGGGTGCCCGCCGGCGGCGCTCAACAAGCTTGGCGTTTCGTACGCGAAATTCGACGCGAAGAATCTGCGCTTGACCCCTCCGACTTCAGGCTCCTAACAATGAGGCGACACCAATGAGTGGCGAACGGCTCGGCATCGGCTTCGTCGGCAGCGGCTTCAATGCGCGCTTCCACATTCAGTCATTCGTCGGACTGCGCGACGCTGACGTCGCCGGAGTCTGGAGCCCGAATGTCAAGAACGCCGCCGCGACCGCGAAGTACGCGCGCGAGCTCGAGGTCGGAGATGCGCGGCCCTTCAAGTCGATCCGTGAGATGGTCGCCGATCCGGCGATCGATGCGATCTGGCT
>JBGTEZ010000116.1:0-3836 GCA_041747535.1 Gemmatimonadaceae bacterium | reverse complement strand
GTCGTACTGCCCGCTGATTCCGATGCCAACCCCCACGATCAACCGAATGCGCGGCGCCTTGCTGCTCAATAGGATTGTTGACGTCCTCCGGACCGCCGCCGAGCTCCTCTCTCCCTTGAAGCGTGGGCCGGGGCATGTGCTCACCCGTGTCAGCGACTTTTTCTTCGGACCGGGGCGCCTGGACAGCATTCGCAACCGGATACTGGCGTTCGCGATTGCGGCGACGCTCGTGCCGTGCGGGGTCACCCTGTGGTTTGCGTACGCTCAGGCGCGAAACTGGGTCCACGATAAGACCGAACAGGAACTCATATCGCAAAGCTCCCTGGCGGCGCGTGCCAGCGGTGTCTGGCAGCGCGAACAGCTGTTCGATCTCCGCGTTTTTGCAAACTCCGACGTCGTGGCGGCCACGCTGGTGCGGGCTAACGGTGGTTCCCTGAATGCCGGAGTCCGCACTCGGCTTCGCGGCTACCTTGTCTCACTCAACGCCCGATTCCGCAATTACGGTCAACTCACGGTAATCGATCTTTCCGGGCGCCCAGTCGGCAGCAGCCGGGCGGATTACCCGAGAATCCATCTTCCCACCGGCTGGCGGGAGACGCTTCGGAGCGAAGGACAGGTCGTCGGTCCCGCGTTCTGGGTGGCGAGAACGGGGAAAGCGAAGCTGGTGGCCTCGGTCCCGGTCAAGAGCCGGACCGGGATACTGTTGGGCGCCGTCGTCGGCGAGATCGATCTGACGCCAATGGAGGGACTGCTCCGCTCGCTCGCGTCCGATAGCGCCGGGGCGATCTATCTCGTCGGCTCCAATGGAAGCCTGGTGACGAGCTCCAACGGAATCTCCGCCCAGCGAAACGCCCGCATCCCCATCGGTACACTCGAACAACTGAGAGAACGGAAGGGGGTGTCGCCATACACCAGCATCGTCGGACGTGAAGTTATTGGACTCGTGGAACAAGTGCCGCAGGCCGATTGGCTGGTCGTAACCGAGGTTTCGAGTGATGCAGCGTTCCGTGAGCTGCATCGGTTGCGGAATATCGGCGTCCTCTTCGTGGCGTTGCTGTTGCTGGCAGGCGGCTCGGCGGCCTACCTGCTGGGAGTGTTCATCGTGAGGCCGCTCGACCGGCTTACCAAGGGGGTGGCCGAAGTCGCGGGGGGCGACCTCCAGGTTGACATTCCTACAGGCGGAGGGGCAGAGGTGACGTATCTCACCACTGTCTTCAATCACATGGTCACTCGCATCCGTGAAGGGAGGCGCGAGCTCGACACCATCAACGCCGCTTTGAGAAAAAACAACGAGGAGCTCGAACGGCTTTCGGTGACCGACGGCTTGACGGGCCTGACCAACCACCGCTACCTGATTCACCGTCTGATTCAGGAGGGCATGCGCGCCGACGCGAACGGGGGAGAGTTCGCCGTGTTGATGGCCGATGTCGACCACTTCAAACAGTACAACGACGAGTTCGGCCATCCCGCCGGCGACGAGGTCCTGAAGCGCGTTGCGGAACTGCTGCGCCAGTCGTCGCGCGATATTGACTGTGTCGCCCGGTATGGCGGCGAAGAGTTCGCGATCGTTATGCCGGGGCTTACCCCCGATCAGGCGTGCGAGATTGCGCGGAAAATCGGCAGAAAGGTGAGCTTGGAGGTCTTTGGCAGCCGCAAGATCACATTGAGCATCGGCGTAGCGGGCTTCCCTCGGGATGCGGATCTGCCTCACGCCGTGATCGCCGCGGCGGACAGAGCGCTATATCAAGCCAAGCGTGAAGGCCGAAATCGAACCGTTCAGGCCATGCCACGTCGCAAGACAGCTAGTTGATCAGCGCCGACCAACCAGAGTGCATCGATCCAGTCGAGCCGCCTCTGTTCATTACGTCGGACGTCGTTCGCCGCCACCCGTTGCGAGTTTTTCCAGGATCGCTACAATGCTCGCGGGACTGCTGTAGAATAAACCGCGCCTAAACCTTCTTCCGGCATATGATCGATTCCATCGTTAGCGCCAACAGCTGGTTGAACGCCCTCGTCTGGGGCCCTCCGATGCTGATCCTGCTGATGGGCACCGGAGTGCTGCTCCTTTTCGTCACCGGGGCCGTCCAGTTCCGGCATATCGGCACCGCCCTGGGCGAGGTGCTCGGCAAGCTGCGGAACCGCACGGCGGGGAAGGGAAACGTGACGCCGTTCCAGGCCGTCGCGACCGCGCTCGCCTCGACTGTCGGGGTCGGCAACATCGCCGGCGTCTCCACGGCGATCTTCATCGGCGGCCCCGGGGCGCTCTTCTGGCTCTGGGTCTCGGGCCTGCTCGGCATGTGCACGAAGTTCGCCGAGATCGTCGTAGCACTTCACTACCGCGAGCGCGACTCTTCCGGAGTGATGCGCGGCGGCGCGATGTACTCGCTCCGCAAACAGGGAATGCCGTGGCTGGGAACAATCTTCGCCGCGCTTACCGCACTCGCCGCGTTCGGCATAGGGAACATGGTGCAGGCAAACTCGGTGTCGCAAAGCCTCAACACTTCGTTCGGAGTGCCGGCGTGGGCATCAGGCATCGGGCTGGTTATCCTGGCGGGGGCAGTAATTCTCGGCGGCATCAAACGCATTGCCGCCTTCGCTCAGGTATTGGTTCCCTTCATGGCAATTCTGTACTTGGCGGGTGGTCTCACGATCATCGCGATGAACATCAGTGAAGTCCCGGCAGCATTCAGTCTCATCTTCGACTCGGCGTTCAACGGGGCCGCTGCGACAGGAGGATTCGCCGGAGCCTCCATAATGATGGCGATGCGCTACGGAATTGCTCGGGGGCTTTTCTCGAATGAAGCCGGACTCGGAAGTGCGCCGCTTGTGCACGCGGCGGCGAACACGGATCACCCGGTGCGGCAGGGACTCTACGGCATCTTCGAGGTTCTTGTCGACACCGTTCTCATCTGCACGACCACCGGCCTCGTCATCATTCTTTCGGGTGCGTGGAACGGCGGCGAGACGGGGGCTGCCCTTTCGCTCAAGGCCTTCGAAATCGGATTGCCCGGACAGTGGGGTGGACTAATCGTCACGTTCGGCCTGGTCCTGTTCGCATTTTCGACGCTGGTCGGATGGAGCTACTATGGCGAAACGGGAATCGTTTACTTGTTCGGCGCGAAAGCGGCGATGCCATACCGGCTGGCGTGGCTGGTGTTCATCTACCTCGGCGCGATTGGATCTCTCCATCTTGTCTGGGACGTTGCCGATACGCTGAATGGCCTCATGGCGATCCCCAACCTCATCTCGGTGTTGCTCAGCATCCCGTTGATACTGCGGCTCCAGCGGGAGTTTTTCGACAGGAAGGATGCGGAGAAATTAAAAGCTTAGGCCGGGCGGATCAGCTATCGCGGACCCACCGCCTGACCTCTCGCCAGCTCGGTTCCTTGCCATACATCAGCATGGCAACAGCGAAGATTTGTCCTGCCAGCCGTCGCGCAAAGAGCGCCGCGGCTGCAAGCAGGAGTGCAGACAGGGCCAATTCCCACGCGGGCACCTCCGTCAGCGCGACTCGTGCCGGCATTATCGCAGACGACGTCAGCGGGATCAGTCCCGCGATTCGCGCGAAGGTGGAGTCGGGGTTGCCGACAATAGCAAACGCTGGCATCGAAAAGAGGGCGGGCACGAACATCAGGGGACCGCGCGTCGAGCTGTTCGGGTCGTCGATGGTCGCCGCTACTGCGCCAAACAGCGATAGCCAGAACAAGAATCCAAGAGTCGCGAAGATCACGATCAGGGCGATTGCGACCGGATCGGCGGAGCCCATGCTGAACCGCGATCCCGTGGCAATCGACCTGCCGAGAATCCAGACGACAGCTCCGCCGAGGAAGATTAGG
>JBGTEZ010000115.1:0-7018 GCA_041747535.1 Gemmatimonadaceae bacterium | reverse complement strand
AACGTGACGCCGTTCCAGGCCGTCGCGACCGCGCTCGCTTCCACGGTCGGCGTCGGCAACATCGCCGGCGTCGCGACCGCCATCACGCTCGGTGGTCCCGGCGCCCTCTTCTGGCTCTGGGTCTCGGGGCTGCTCGGCATGGGAACCAAGTACGCCGAGATCGTGATCGCGATGCATTATCGCGAGCGCGATGCGGCGGGGATCATGCGGGGCGGCGCGATGTACACGCTCAAGAAGCGCGGGCTCGGCTGGCTCGGCGCAATCTTCGCTCTGCTCACGGCGCTCGCCGCGTTCGGAATCGGCAACATGGTGCAGGCCAACTCCGTCGCGCAGAGTCTGCAGGCGACGTTTGGTGCCTCCCCCTCGATCGTCGGTGCAATCCTCGTCGTCGTCTCGGGCGTCGTGATCCTCGGTGGCATCAAGCGCATCGCCGCGTTCGCGGAGATTCTGGTTCCCTTCATGGCGATCCTGTACCTGGGCGGCGGAATAGTCCTGCTCGCCATGAACGCCGGCCGGATCCCCGAGGCACTGGGGCTGGTGTTCACCGGAGCTTTCAGCGGAACCGCGGCGGCCGGCGGCTTTGCCGGCGCCTCGATCATGCTCGCGATGCGGTACGGCGTGGCGCGCGGATTGTTCTCGAACGAGGCGGGACTGGGGAGCGCGCCGATGGTTCACGCAACCGCTGAGACAGACCATCCTGTACGTCAGGGACTGTATGGAATATTCGAGGTCTTCGTCGACACCATTCTCATCTGCACCACGACGGGTCTGGTGGTGCTGGTGAGCGGCGCGTGGCAGAGCGGGACGACCGGCGCCGCGTTATCGGCGCAGGCATTCTCGTCGGGACTGCCCGGCACCTGGGGCGGGATCATCGTGACGAGCGGACTGGTGCTGTTCGCGTTCTCGACGCTGATCGGATGGAGCTACTATGGCGAGACGGGCGCGGTTTACCTGCTCGGCGCGCGCGCGTCAGTGCCTTATCGCGTGCTCTGGCTGGTGTTCATCTATCTGGGGGCGGTGGGATCACTGCATCTGATATGGGACATCGCCGACACGCTCAACGGGCTGATGGCGATCCCGAACCTGATCTCGGTGCTGATCTCGATCCCGCTGCTGAGAAAATTGCACAAGGAGTTCTTCGACCAACGCGGGCATCGGCCCGACGGCGGCGCCCCGTAGAACCCGCGGTCATCATTGACTGGTTACCGCTCTTGCCTCCCATTTTGCGACGTCTACGCCTTTCACGAGCATCCACACCGTGAGCGACAGGAGCGCGAGGAACATTGGGAAGAGGAACGCGTCGGAGACGTATGCGGGTGCGAGGACCAGCACGAAGCTCCGCGCAACGAACCCAATGCCCGCGAGCATCAATAGAGCGCCCAGCACCCTGGGCAGATAGTCCGATCGATAGATCAGGTAGCCACGGGTGACGGAGGCAATGCCATAGAATACCATGAAGGCTCCCGCACACAATCCGGACATCCTGATCCATAGATAGGCGAGAGTATTCAATTGATCTGGCGAAAAGCTCTTCAGATAATCGCCGCCACCCAGGATCAGGGTAGTTCCAAACACGAAGAGCTCGGCGATCGCAAAGGTCGCGGTGGAGACGAGTCCGAAAAACGCGGCGAGAAGCGCAAGATTCTTGTGGACTGGCCGGAGCAGGACGTACATGACCAATGACAGCGCAATGTCACACACGGCTTCGAGAAGGTAAGCGGCAAAGCCCCACCGGAACATCGAGTCCAGCTCGATGATGTTCTTCGCCGTCGCGGCAGCATCGCGCGACACAATGAGGCGGGAAGGAACGTAGAACTCCCCAAAGAATCCGCCAATCATCGAGAGCAGGAAGAGAACCCCCGCAACCCTCGCGTAGGTCTGTACGGATGTCGATCGCATTCGAAACTCCCGAGTACTGTCAGTTCGGCTGCCGTACGTTTCAACTAAGTTTTTAGTTTCACCGACGCGTCGCGGGAACCGCGGATGCGCAGCGGACATCGAATAGCCCCCGGGCTTTCATTCTCGAGGCCGCCGGCGGAACCGCGTGATCGCTCGCCGGCATGGGCATCGTCGCGACGCCACCGGGAATCATTGATAGAGCAGGAACGGCTTGCGCTGCTCGCGGAAATCTTTCGCCTCATTGTCCCATTCTTCCAGCAGGGACGAAAGGCGGCCTCCTTCGATGGCGAGCTTCACTTTATCTGAGCCCGTGAGCCGATTGATCGTGCCCGTCCAGGCGAAGTCGCTCATGTGCCGGGTGCGGATCTCGTCGATGAGCAGAAGGGACGTCCGCACCGGACGGTACGCTTCTCGATCGGTAATGACGAAACGGATCGCGGGGATGGCAAGTCCCTTGTGTTTGGCGGCGGTCGGTGCCACCGGCATCGTGATCGCCTCGAAGCGGATGCCCGGGAGATTCTTCCCGTTCATCGCCTGGGCGACTTCGGCCGCTCTCAGCCAGGGTGCGCCGATCTGCTCGAAGGGCCGGTCCGTGCCGCGGCCCTCGGTGAGAGTCGTACCCTCGAAGTAGACGGACCCCGTATAGCTCGAAAGCGCGGCGAGGGACCGGAGGTTGGGCGAGGGGTTCACCCAGGGAAGACCAGTCTCGTCGAACCATTGAGCGCGCTTCCAGTTCTCCACACGCGCGACGATGAGGTCCGCGCCGATGCCGTACCTCTCGTTGAAGAGCGTGGCGAGCTCGCCCACAGTCATCCCATGACGTGCCGGAATGGGGTACATGCCGACGAACGATCTGAACCTGGGGTCGAGCAAAGCGCCCTCGACGATCTCGCCCCCGATGGGATTGGGGCGATCAAGGACGACGAAGGGGATGCCTTTCTTCTTCGCCGCCTGCATCGCCAAAGCCATCGTCGAGACGTAAGTCCATGTCCGCCCCCCAACTTCCTGAAGATCGTAGACGATTACGTCGACGTCCTTCAGCATCTCGGGCGTCGGTTCGCCGCCCTCCGTCTTGTAGAGGGAATGGATCTTTACGCCCGTCTTCGGATCTGTTTCGTCCCCGATCGTCTCGCCCGCTTCGACATTTCCGCGGATGCCATGCTCGGGAGCGAGAAGCGCGACCAGCTTCAGGTCCTCGTGCTGCGCGATGAGATCGATGTCCGATCTTTTCGACGCGTCGATCCCCGTGTGGTTGGTGATGAGCGCGACTCGTTTTCCCCGCAGCCGCTCGGGCACGTCGCTCAGGAACGTCTCGATCCCGGGCCGGACCGTAGACACCGCGGCGCGTGACGTCGCACACGCGGCAACGAGCAACAGGGCGGGGACAAGCGATCTCATTGACACTCTCATTAAAGTTGGGGGTTTCTGCACTTCGGGCGCGACAGCGCCGGGGCGCGCCCTGAAGTTCCATCGAGCAACGCTTCTCAGGAAGAGGCCCGGGAAAAGGGAGCCCGCGCGGCCAAGTTGACCCAGATGCGCCCTCGTCGCCATTTTCACGGGAGTCGGCCTTCAACAGCGCAGCACTGCGCGGCGGTAACGCGTGTCGTCATGACCGCGGCAGGCAGCGAGAAATTCGCGCGCCAGCCCAGTCCGCGCACAGTTTTTTCGCGCTTGTCCGGGCACTTCGACCACCCCATTTGAGAGAGGTTGCTGATGTCATCGCAGTATTTCCCTCGCGTCCGCTTTCTCGTCCGTCCGGCGACGGTCATCGCGGCGGCGGTGTTCCTTCTATCGTGCGGCGACCGTGATCCGCTATCACCGCGAACCGGACCCGAGTCTTCTCCGGCTGCGAGCAAGACTCCAGTCGCATCCGGTGACGCGAGGATGATGATCCGCACGCCGTCGGCCGCACGCGGTGATCGCGAGGGGGATGTGCTGCAGCTCGAGGCGGTGCTGTTGAAAAAGAATGGGAAGACGCTCGAGAAGGACAAGCACATCGGCTGGTCATCGAGCGACACCGCCATTGCGACGGTGGACTCGACCGGGCTGGTGACCGCGCAGGATACGGGCGACGTGGCGATCCTCGTGCATTACAAGGACAAGGCGGCCGATACCGTTTCCATTGAAATCGTCCCGGTGCCGGTGGCGAGGGTGACGCTCGCGGGACCGGACTCGATCTCGGTGGATGATTCCGTCACCGTGGTTGCGGCGGCGCTCGACTCCGTCGATCAGCCGCTCTTCGGACGGACGTTCGTCTACGCTTCGTCCGCCCCAGCGGTCGCAAGCGTGTCGGAGGGCGCCGAGGTGATAGCGCTGACTCCAGGTCTGACGGATTTCTCGGCGACGGTGGAGGGAAAGTCGGGAGTCAAACCGATGCGCATCTGGCCGCAGCCGGTGGCGTCGGTGACCGTGGAGCCGGCCGAGGTGAGCGTCCCGCAATTCCACAAGGTTCGCTTCACGGCGAGCGCGCGCGACCGCCGCGGCAAGATTCTAACCGGCCGGCCGGTGACGTGGAGCTCGTCCGAGCCGGCGATCTTTTACATCATGGCCAACGCCGACACGGCGGCGGCCAGGGATCTCGGCAATGCCGTAGTAACAGCGAGTGTCGAGGGAAAGACCGCGACCTCCGACGTCACGGTGACGAATCCGGTGGAAGCTCGCGCGCTGTGGGTAACGCGCTTCGAGTACACGACGGCGTCCGCTGTCGACTTCGCGAAGATCGCGACGATCATGGCCAGGGCCGCGAGCGCGAATTTCAACATCGTCTATTTCCAGGTCCGCACATCGGGCGATGCTCTTTATTTCTCCGACATCGAGCCCTGCTCGCCGCGCATGTGTGGCAGGCTCGGCGGACCCCGTCCGGCACAGGATCCACTCGATGTTGCGCTAACGGAAGGGAATCGGCACGGCCTGCAGGTGCACGCGTGGCTCAACGCCTACACCGGCTTCATTTCGGGCGGCACCACGGCCTGCAACCAGTTCATCGCCAGCACGCCGCCGAACTGGCTCAAGGCGCACCCGGAATGGAGCGTGAGCACCAAGAATTTCAGCACCGGCGCAATCACGCGTCAGGTAGACAACTGTGCGACGACGGCCGAGTACATGTGGGTGTCGCCGGGCGTGCCGGAAGTGCGCGCGCAGCTGGCTCAGGTCGCCGCGGATATCGCGAGTCGCTACGGACCGAAAGGACTCAAGGGGATACACCTCGATCGCATCCGCTTCCCATCGAACACAGTATCGTACGACCCCGCCAGCCAGGAGGCATTCAGGACTGCTACCGGCGCGTACCCGACATCGAACGCGCAGGCTGCGTGGCTCGACTTCCGTCGCGGCCTCGTCAACCAGGGAGTGAAGGAAGTATTCGACAATATCCGCGCGGTGAATCCGGAGCTGGTGTTGTCGGCGGCCGTGTTTCCGGCCTATAAACCGCGCGCGGGCTGGGCGGCGCAGTGGAGCTACACCGATCTCTTCCAGGATCCGCAGGCGTGGGCGCAGGGTGGTTATCTCGACGTCGAGGTGGCAATGAACTATCCGGCGACGGCGGCATCGGCCTCATGGACAGTGAAAGCCTACTGCTCCAATACCGACTGGACCTGCGTGCTGGACGACCACATCGAGCGAATCGAGCGTCAGGCGGGGCGGCAGATGTACATCGGTGTCGGCGCGATCAAGGGATGGACCGAGATAGAGAAGCAGATCAATCTCGCTCACGATCGCACCGCGACCGGGATGTCCGTTTACAGCTTCAGCCAGGTCGATGCCATCCCTAATGGTTGGGCGATGCTCGCGGCGGGGCCGTTCAAGTACAAGGCGGCGATCCCGGCGATGGCGTGGAAACCCTGAGACGCTGGAACACCCGGCTCGCACCGTCCGGAGCTATGCTCCGGACGCGAGCCGCATTGTCAGCCGCCGGCAGTGGTCGACGACAAAGCAGATACCGCTCCGCAAACGGCCTGAGCCCCTGCTCTCGCGCGGATCACTGCGGCGACTTCCTGGCGCGGGGATGAGCCTTGAGGAGCTCGGCGTGCGGCATTGCGGTATCAACGGCTGCGGGATTCAGCTGGCGGATGCGGGGCATCGTGCTGTCGGCGAGCACCGTGTTCTTCGTCACGTCTGCGACCATGAGAATACCGAGCAGCGGTGCCAGCTCGCTCGGCGCCAGCCGCGCAGAGCGACGGTATTCCGCGAGCGCGCGGTCATAGGCCTTTGCGCGAAAGAGCATGTTGGCGCTATCGAGGGCCACCTTCGCTTCCCCGCCTATTGCCCCCGGTGAGGGTGCTGCGCTTCCCATACTCGCTGCGTCCGACTGACCGAGTGGAGTCTTTGGCGCATCTCGATTGCTCCCCCCGCATCCCCAGACCGCCACTGCCGCGGCGAGACAGAAGCAGAGGGGTGACACTCGCGAATTCCTCATCCGATTACGAGCCTCCCGGAATCGCCTGGCCATGACAGGCGACACCCACCGCTGGATTCTTTGATCGCGCCCGCGCCGCGTTGAAGCCGGGGCCGTGGGGGTTGAATCGGAAGCCACCGCCCACCGCTGAATGACACGCCGTGCAGTCGCGCTCCGCGTGGCACGACGCGCACGACTCGAGACTCTGCCGCGCGGCCTGCCCGTGTCCCAGGTTGAAGCCGCGAAACGCATCGTGGTACCCCTTCACGCCGATTCGCGACGTCGCGACGAGGCCCGCCTGCTGGTGGCAGCTCTGGCAGAACTGTGCCGGGTTGTGGCAATCGCTGCAGTTCGCCTGGCGCGCGTACGCCGAGCTCGGGTGACGCGTGAGAAAGTTCTGAGGGTGATAGCGAGACTGGCGCGCGCCGTCGGGGCGGTGACATTCAAGACACGTCGACCGGACGTGACATGTCTCGCACGTCCCTGGGCTTGCGTTTGCTTCAGGACCGTGTCCCTCCCTGAACTCCCGCGTGTGACTCGAAGGTGCGACGCGCGCCCATTGCGCGCCCGCCGCGCGTCCCGTGGCGGCTGCCGTCATTGCCGCCACTGCGCGCGGCACCGATCCGACATGGCAGCTCATGCAACTCTCTCTCGCATGACAGCTCGCGCACGTCATCGGGCGGGCACTGGCCTCCTTTCCGTGCCGTTCCCTGAAGTCGCGAGTGT
>JBGTEZ010000114.1:0-6580 GCA_041747535.1 Gemmatimonadaceae bacterium | reverse complement strand
CGGTGAAGCACGAAGTTGTTGACGATCACGCTGTAAGTTTTCGCATCGGAGAGCGGCTCACCATTCGCGCCGGTGATTGAGACTACTCGAGAGCCTTTAGGGCGCGACGGATCGTACTTCACCATCAGCCCGCTGATATGGTCGTCCGGCTCGCCCTCGGCCAGCATGACCTCGAGTAGCTCCCGCAGCCGGCTCCCCGTGATACTGACTGAGTACAGCGTGTTTCCGAACGGCTGAATCTCGAAGAGGCCGCCGTAAGTAACCTCCCCCGCCCACAGCCCCGTCCGAATACCGCCGTTGTTCATGATTGCGACGTCCCCCTTGCCGGCCCAGCGCTGAGCGTCGGCAACCAGGTTTCCAAGCGGATACTGTTTGCCCTGCCGTTTGAGGTCCGTCGGTATGGTCGCTATACGCTGATTCATGAGGGGCGCGACACGGGCAACCGCCCTCCGCACGATCGAATCAATTGGTGGCAACGCCTGGAGTGTGTCGGCGCTCAGCTCTCGGACCTGTTGTCGGGATGCGAGCCTGCGCGCGCGATCGAGCGGGATGTCCACGATATCTATAGCTCGCCCGCTCGAGCGACCCTGTACGATCGGGATTCCCTTCACAACCGTGTTCACCAGGCTGTGGGTGTGGCCGCTCACGATGGCATCAACCTTGGTCGTCACCCTCTGTGCAAGGTCGATAATCTCTCCATCACATGAGGCTCTTCCGTCCCGCGAACAGTACGCGCCGGCGTGCGCGATGACGACGATGAATTGTGCGCCCCTCCTGCGGAGAGCGGTTCCAATGCTGTCCACTATCGGAGCGGGGGCGTCGAAGCGCATGCCGGCCACGTGCGTAGCGAGCGCCAGTCCGCCCGTCATGACGGTGGAAAGGCCGATGATTCCGATCCGCGTTCTGCCGCGGGTGACGATGGTGTCGTTACGAATCCACTCGACATCCCGGCCGTCGGTGTACCGGACATTTGCGCCGAGGATGCTGAAGCGCGCCTGTCGCATGCGCGACCGCAGCGTATCCAATCCCCAGTCCAGCTCGTGGTTGCCGAGTGCCGCAGCCGCGTACCCCAGCCGATTGTAGTACTCGACGACGGGACTACCGTAAAGGAGACCGGAGGTCGCGGTTCCCTGCCACATGTCGCCGCCATCGAGGAGAAGGATTTCGCACTGCGTCCCGCACTCACGCCGGGCATTGTCGATGGCCCGCGCGACTTGAGCGGCTCCTCCACGGAGAACTCCGGCGGGATCGCGGCGGGGCTCGAGCGCACCATGAAAATCGTTGGTGCCGATGATGCGCAGGAAGCGCGTCCCGGCTGGGAATGCGGCCACGCGAGCGGTGTCGGCCGTCGGGGTGCCCCGGTCACCGCCGGGCGGCGGAGTTCCACGATCTATGCGCCAGTTCGAAGCGAAGTAGTCACTAGCCTTCAGCGCGCCGCGGTTTCTGACCTCCTCGATCAGAAGCTGACGAATCTCGGTGTCCCCCTGGTACACCACCGGCGCCCCTCGCAGCATTGCATAACCACCGCCCCCGGTTTGCCTGTAATTGTTGAGGGCCATCGTGAACGTGTCGGTATCACGCACAGGCGCTCCCTTGTAGTCGAGTCGCGTGATACGAGACCTGATCGGGCGTGTGGGATCTATGACGTAGTCCACACCGGACACGATGTCGAAGTTGTAGCCCGGAATTTCCGGATCTGCCGCGAGCGCGGCCGTCGCCGACGCCGGGGTGCGCCAGTACCGGGCGCTGAACTCGAGGTAGTCACGGAGCTGACGCCCGGTGATCCGGACTGAGCGAAGCGTATTCTCGTACGGGTACAGCTGCGCAACCTGGGCAATCGTGACGGGCCCGGGCGCAAATCTCACATCCGTCGAAAACGCGGCGGTGGATGCGAGGTCCGCCCCGGCGACCTTGCGCTCGGTCTCGAGAATGAAATCGATGAGCGGCGTATCCCTGAGCCGCGCCGAATCCGCACTCCACTCTTCTGCGATTGACCCGATCGGGGTCGTCACGTACGCGACCGTCTCACGGTGCGAGCTCTCCGTCGCGGCAACGACGGCTGGATTCTCGGCGTGTCCGGCCGCCTGCACCAGCTCGCCCCGGCGCGATGTGACGATCCACTTCCCGGCGCTTCGCGCGACGCGCAAGTGCGCGAGCGCAACGCTGGTCGCCCAGTTTTTTGGCTGAACGAGCAGCGTCTGTCCGATAGCGGTGCCGCGGTTCTCCCGGTGCGAGTGTCCGTAGACTATCAGATCGATGCCGCTGATCTCCGTCGCGAGGCGCGCGGCGACGTTCTCGCTGGGCACTCCGCTCGACGCGGTGTCGTAGCTCGATGGCTCGTTGAGCCCGGAATGCACCGTCAGTATCACGATGTCGGCGCCGGCGGCGCGAGCTTCACCGACGGCTGTTCGCACCGCCGGCAGGATGTCGCCGAACCGCAACCGGCCCCGGATGTTCTCCGCATCCCAGAGCGTGACGCCGGGCGTGGTGGCGCCGACGATTCCAATTTTGATTCCCTCCCGCTCCACGATGGTCCACGCTCTGTACGCGTGTACGTCGCGCGGCTCGATGCGATAGGTGTTCGCGGAGAGGAATGGGAACGCCGCCTGTTTTACCACGCTGTCAAAGTAGGGCACTCCGTAGTTGTATTCGTGATTTCCGATCGCCGCCGCGTCGTAGCGCATGCTATTCATCGCGGCGACGATGGGATTGGCCCTGTTGCCGGAGACGCGTGCCGCGACGTAGGCGAGAGGATTGCCCTGGAGCAGGTCACCGGCGTCGAGCAGAATCACGCGGCCCGGGTTCGCCGAGCGCACCGAGTCGATGATCGTTGCGGCCCGCGCCAGTCCGCGCGTGGCTTCCGCGCTGTTGGCGTAGTAGTCCCAGCCGCGCAGCCGCCCGTGGACGTCGGTGGTCGAGGCGATCACGAGCTCGATCGGCTCAGCCGGTCCGGGTGACTGTTGAGGAGCGCACGACAACAGGAGCAGCGCGGCGATGGGGCGGAGATCTGATCTCATGTCTCTTGAGTATCCGTTGAAGCGCGGACGAGGTGCAAAGCTAGCTGGCGAGACTTCCGCGAGGGAGTGCAACGGTGCCGTCACATGTTCGTGACAGACCATCTGTTGACTCTGTAACCAGCGGTCGGGCAAGTTAAGGCCGTGACTGAAACCACCGCCGGCGGCGAGCGAGTACTCGTCGTAGACGATGAGCCGGATATTGTCGCTCTCGTCGCATATCATCTGGCCAAATCCGGGTACTCCGTATCTACCGCGACGAGTGGACCTGATGGGTTGGCCCTCGCACGCCGCGACAAGCCGTCGCTTATGGTGCTCGATCTCATGCTTCCCGGACTTTCAGGGCTCGAGGTCATGCAGCAGCTTCGCGCCGACCACGCGACGGCAAGAATCGCCGTGCTGATGCTGACCGCGAGGCGAGAGGAAAGCGAGCGCATCGAGGGTCTGACGCTCGGTGCGGACGACTATCTCACCAAGCCGTTCAGCCCGCAGGAGCTGGTGCTGCGGGTCGGCGCGATTCTTCGCAGAACTAAATCCACGGAAGGCGAAAGCAGCGACGTGACCGAGGTTGGACCGCTCAAGATCGACCGTACCGCCCATCGCGTAACCGTCGAAGGACGCGAAGTGGAGCTTACACCCACCGAGTTTAAGCTGCTTACGCTTCTCGCTGAGCGGAAAGGCAGGGTTCAGCCGCGCAACATGTTGCTGGAGATCGTGTGGGAAGCCGCGCCGGATATTCAGACGCGCACGGTCGACATGCATGTGCAGCGCCTCCGCGCCAAGCTGGGGGGGGCGGGGGATCTGATCGAGACCGTACGCGGATTCGGCTACCGGTTGCGAAGCGGCAGGCCGCGAACGGCGTGAGGCTGTCTCACCGCCTTCTCCTGTACGGGCTGGGGATTGTTGGTGTCCTGGTGTTCGCGGTGGTTCTCATCTTCGAGCGCCGGCTGAATGAACAGGTAGTGGAGCGGACGGTCGATGGGCTCGGCCGTGAGGCCAGACTCATGGCGGCCCAGTGGCGTGGCGCCCTCGCGGCGGACAGCCTCGCAAATGCCGCCGGTGCAGCTCTCGCACACCGCGTGATGCTCATCGACGAACGGGGTACAGTCGTTGGTGATTCGGAGCTCGATGGGGACGCCCTCCGCGCTCTCGAGAACTATGGAGACCGCCCCGAGGTAGTTCTCGCGCGCAGCATGCCGGTTGGCTCGGCGCCCCAGGTCAGCGATTTTACCGGCGGCGACGAGCTATTCGCCGTAGCCCGGGCGTCGCCCGGAGTGGTGCGCATATCGGTTCCAACGCGATCCATCGACGCTGCGTTCGACCGAACCCGCACCGATATTTTGCTGGCGGGAGCGATAGCGCTCGCACTATCCGCGTTGGTCGCGGGCATGTTCTCCCGTTCGGTGTCGCGCCCAATACTCGAGCTTCGCGATGTAGCGCGGCAGATGGCGGACGGGGATCTGAGTCGACGGCCAACCCTTTCAGCTCCTGGCGAGGTCGGCGATCTGGCAACCGCGCTCCATCGCGTCGCGGAGCAACTTGGCGCCCGCATGACAGCGCTCCAGACGGACCGCACGCTGCTGGCCGCCATTATTGGCTCCCTCGAGGAAGGCGTCATCGCCGTGGACGCGAGCGGGCGAGTCGTTCAGGCGAACGAGGCCGCGCGACGGCTCCTCGATATCAGCGCCGTTCCACCATTCTCTGTCGACCTGCTGCCTCGAGAGCCGATGCTTCGAGATGCGCTGTCGGACGCGCTCGGGGGAGCGCGTAGCGGACCGGTGGAGATGGCCCTCAACGGGCGTACGCTGCTCCTCACCGCGTGTCCCCTCGATCACGGCGGAGGTGTGCTGGCGCTGTTCGACACCACCGCCACGCGCCGCCTGGAGACGGTGCGCCGGGACTTCGTCGCCAACGTGTCGCACGAGTTGCGCACGCCCCTCACCGTCATCGCCGGGTTCACGGAGACTCTCGCGGAGGAGGGTGTCCCGCCGGAAAAGCGGCGCCTGTTCGGCCACATGATCCTCAGCAACACCACTCGCATGCAGAGGATCGTCGATGACCTTCTCGACCTCTCCCGCATCGAGTCGGGCGGCTGGGTCCCGAATCCGGTCATCCTCGACGTCCAGGGCGTCGTCACCGAGTCGATTGCGGCGCTTCTACCCGCCGCCGAGGCCAAGGGAATCGCGCTCGTATCGCAATTCGATCCCGCGGCGCGCGAGCTATTCGTTGACAGAACCGCGTTGCGCCAGATACTGAGCAATCTCCTCGAGAACGCAGTCAGGTACACAGCTCGTGGTGCGGTAACGGTGACGTCATCCCCGACCGATGGGGGCATCAACCTTTCCGTATCGGATACCGGGACCGGAATCCCGCCCGAGCACCTGCCGAGAATCTTCGAGCGGTTCTACCGTGCCGACAGCGGTCGCGCGCGAGAGACAGGGGGCACCGGGCTTGGACTCGCGATCGTCCGGCACCTGGTAGAGGCGCACGGCGGGAAGGTTGAGGCGAGGAGCATCGAGGGCGCCGGAACGACTGTCACCTTGTTTCTTCCCTCTCCAGGGATTGCAGGAGGAGGCCTCTAGGTCGATTCTTAGCCGCGGAAGAACCGACTTGAACCCGGAGAGCCACGATGACAGGTCCGTTGGCCGCACTGGCTGCTTTCCTTATGGCACTGCCAGCGTCTCTTCAGACGCAGGAAGTCCCGTCCCCGCCACCCGCGAAAGCCCCCGCGGATACCTCGCCGCCCTCCAGCAGTCCGCCCAAGGCCTCGCCTCCGCCCGCCGTCGCCCCCGCATTCAGTTTTTCGGGCGTCCTGTACGCGAACTACCAGTATCGGGGTGACGCCGGTCCCTCCAAAGCCGCCAACAAATTCGACCTCGAGCGGGCGTACCTGACGTTTCGCGTTCCCGCGGGAGACCGAGCGAGCGTCCGCATCACCGCCGACGTATTTCAGCAGGCGACCACCGGCGCGGATGCGTTCTATCGCGGCTGGGTGGTGCGCGCGAAGTACGCTTACCTACAGTACGACTTCCTCAAGGAACCAGGCTGGGCTGCTCTGGCACGAGGGGGGCTCCTCCATAACGTGGTGATCGAGCACGTCGAGACCTTCTGGCCTCGATGGCTTTCCATCACGCCAGTCGAGCGTGCCGGGTTCTTTTCATCGGCGGACGGAGGAATCGCCGGGCTGCTGACGCTGCCCGACAAACTTGGAGAGATCTACACCACCATTACCAACGGCCCGGGATACACCTCGCGCGAAACCGATCGATTCAAGGATTACAGCGCGAGGATTTCGTTGACGCCGTTTGCGAGGAGCGGAAAATTTCTCCAGACCCTTACGCTGACCGGTTGGACCTATCGCGGAGCAGTCGCAAGTCGCTTCGCCGCCGGCGGGACGGGACAGATCGGCCCGGTTGGATCGAGTCTGTCGCGAAATCGTTCCGGAGTCTTCGTTGGGATTCGCGATCCGCGGTTCACGCTCGGCGGGGACTACGCAACGCGCACCGACGGCTCGGAGTCCGGCGACAACACCGTGCTTCTCCCGCGCGCCGAGACGGACAGCACCG
>JBGTEZ010000113.1:0-4376 GCA_041747535.1 Gemmatimonadaceae bacterium | reverse complement strand
GCCGACGAGGATCACGAAGCGCTACTTGGCGGGCTTGAAGGCCGCAGGGAGCCGGGTTCCCGTCGCGGTGCTCTGCACTTCGACGATGTCGCCCTTCATGGTACCCAGCGCCGCCAGCAGCTCATCCTGCTCCCGCTTCGGGACCTTGAAGTGATCGAGGGAGGCTACCAGGTCCTCGACAAGCGCGCTGAACTCGCCGTCGGTGACGCCCATCGCCGTGTGCGCCTCCTTCATCGAGCGCCCGGTGTAGGTGCACGGGCCTCCGGTTTGCGCGCAGATCTGCTCGACCAGCATCGCCTTCACGCGCGGGATGCTGCTGCGAGCGAACTTCTTGTTGATGCGCGCGTCGGCCGCGACGCGGGCGACCATCGTATCCACTACTGCCGTGATCGCCGGCTTCCCTCCGAGCCGGTCGTACAGCGACCGGGTCGCCGCCGTGTCAACGGCGCTGGCGGTGAGGCTGTCGCTCGCCGCCTGCTTGTCCCGATCGCCTGAGCAGGCGAGGCCGCCAATCAGGGCGAGACAGAGCCCAAGGGCGGTGATGTGAGTCTGGCGCAGGTGATTTCTCATGGGTGCTCCGGTGTTGAGGTTGGTTGCACAGCAACTACAGCGACTTTACGCTCTTTGGTCGGTCTTCTTGTATCCGGGCGTGTCCCTATACTTCTCGGGCGCGTTCTCGTACCGCGACGCGCACTTGGCGAGAAGTGTCGTGGCCCGGAAGGTTCCATCGCGGCCGAGCCTGCCCTCGAGGACGACGTCGACATCGTCGGTGAACGTATCCGGAGTGATGCCGCGATAGACGACGTCGTAGGTCTTGGCCCCGTCGGTCACCTTGAACGCGACCTGCCGGCCGCCGGGATCGCGCACGATCGAGCCGTTGGCGACCCGCGCGCCGACCTTGACGCCGGTCTCGTAAAACGTCGGGTCGCTCGTCGTTTTGGTTGACAGCTCACCAGGCGTGAGGTAGTAGACGCCGGTGTCCCTGATGGCGCTCGCAGCGAGGTATCCGGCGGTGCCGAGGACGAGGACGCCGCCGATGAGAGAAATTTGTTACGTGGCTTCACGCGCGCAATATAGGCGAATGACGCAAGCGGGATGAACCATTCGAAACCGCTACCTCAGTACCGCCGCATCGAGCAGCTTGTGGACCTGCAGCTCGATCTCGCCCGTCGACGCGCAGCGGCTGTACTCACCCGCAAGCATGACCGGTTTTGCCATGGCGGCAACCGTGGTGGTGACCCTGGTGGCTCCGGTGGGTTCCGCCTGGAGCTGCGTCATGACCGATAGAATCACGTCATAGGAATCCGCGCTCACGCCCTGCTGCGCCGCGCCGCAGTCCAGGTACTTCGACAGGCGTGCGTTCCCAAGCCGCCGCCGGACCTGCATGTTGGCGTTTCCGAGGGTGTGGCTGGCTTGATCTACTTTCGTTCGGGGGATCGCCAACGAGTCATAGACGGCCGGCAGCGCCAGCCACGCCCTTTCGATCCCTGTCCCAATTACGGAAACACCGGCAACGGGGACAGCGTTCATCGAAAGAGTCGACCTGTTACCCTCGGCCCGGACAGAGATATTTCCATCACCTCCACCCGGCATTGGACCCGGGGACGATGCGCATGCGGTGAGGGCGACGAAGAGCAGAAAGGGACTTGCGCGCACGATGTTGCTCCTGAAGGGCAGGCGGTGAATATTACACTGGGAACCCAAGGAGAATAGAACTGACTCGTCGACTGATTGCCTCCACTCTGCTGCTGCTCGCCGGAACGGCGGGCGTGCTCGCCGCGCACGACCTGTTTCTGCGCGCCGAGAATTACTTCGTCGCTCCCCAGGGCAGCGTACGGCTTCACGTGCTCAGCGGGACATTCAGCAAGAGCGAAAACGCCGTCACGACGGACAGGCTGCGCGATCTGTCGATCGTGAATCCGTCCGGCGCGGCCACCCCCCTCGACACCAGCGCGTGGACGGCGAAGGGAGACACGAGCATCTTCAGCGTCCGCGTCGGTGAGAGCGGGACCTATCTCATCGGAGCTTCGCTGCGGCCCCGCGAGATCGCATTGAACGCGAAGGACTTCAACACTTATCTGGCCAGTGACGGGCTCCCCGACGTCCTCGCCGCGCGCAGGAAAAGCGGCGAGCTGGAGAAGCCCGCACGGGAGCGTTACTCGAAGCACGTGAAGGCGGTGGTGCAGGTCGGCGCAACCCGAACGCGCGGATACGGCGCCGAGCTTGGTTACCCCGCCGAGCTCGTGCCTCTCGATAACCCGTATGCTCTGAGCCCGGGACGCACGCTCAGGGTGAAGGCGGTCGTGGAAGGGGCGCCCGTCGCGAACCAGGTTGTGATCTCGGGAGGGCGCACGCCGGGGGGCGCCCGCATCGCGCAGCGCACCGTACGGACGGACAAGGATGGCGTCGCTCGAATCCGCATCGGCTCTCGCGGCATCTGGTACGTGAAGTTCATCCACATGGCGCGGTCCGCCGCCGACACGACGATCGACTACGAATCGAAGTGGGCGACGCTGACCTTCGCCGTGCGATAGACGGCGAGGCTCTCCTGGTCGTTTGAGTCCGGCGCGTTGATGGTGGCAGGGTCCATGCAACACGAAACGGAGCTTCAACCACCCAACAGCCAGGAGAAAAAATGCTCGCAAAAGAGATCATGACTCGGGACCCGGCGTGCTGCACGCCGAGCGACACGCTCCAAAGCGCGGCTCGCCTGATGTCCGATCAGGATTGCGGGTGCCTGCCGATAGTCGAGGGGAGCGGCAGGATGAAAGTGGTCGGAGTGCTGACTGACCGTGATATCGCTGTACGCGGAGTGGCACGCGGCAAGCTGCCTGGCTCCAAGGTCAACGACGTAATGTCACCCGCGCCCGCATGCGCTTCGCCGGACGACGACATCGACGCGGTCGAGCGTATCATGGTCGAGCGGCAGGTAAGGCGCGTGCCGGTCGTCGACGGTGACGGCCAAATCGTGGGAATCATCGCTCAGGCGGATCTGGCGCGCGACAACCGCGCGACGAGCGATCGTGAAGTCGGCCGTATCGTCGAAAAGATCTCCGAGCCCGCGTTCCAACGGCCGACCACACCCCGCGACACGCAGCCCGAACAGCGGGCTTAGCCGCGCGGGCGCGCGATTCCCGCAATTCGTGAGGGCCCGTCCATGCTGCGATTCTTTCTAGTTGCGATGGCTGTGGCAGGATTGGCATCGTGCCGGCGCGGAGCGCAGGGCGATCGCGCGGTGACAAGGGCGGCGGTTGATTCCCTCAACACCAGGATCGAGGGGTGGTACCAGGCACGCCAGCCCGATTCAGTGGCAAGCCTGTTTGCGCAGGATGCCTGGATCATGCCTCCCAACGCGAAACCCATCATCGGAGCGGACTCGATTCGGGCTTTCTGGACCGGCCTCATGCGCATGGGGACCGTCAACTTCGACCTGAGAACGGAGGATCTGATTGCTGCCGACTCAATAGCCGTGGAAAGGGGTCAGTTTGTGATGAAGTTCACCGCTGGCCCGAACAGCGCGATACCAACCTTCGAAGACCGCGGCAATTATCTCACCGTTTGGCGGCGCGAAAGTGACGGGCGGTTGCGGATCGTCTGGGATGCGGCCGTCAGTAGTATCCCGCTGCCGGTACAAGCCCCAAGCGACGCGGGCACCGAAAGACCTTCGAGCTGATTCTACCGGAAGCTCGAGTCGCTCACTCTTCGCGTCCGTGTATTCCCCCGAAGTCCTGTACCAGGCTCTTGAGCATCCCGCCAAGCTCCGTCCCCGAGACGACATCCTGCTCGAGAGTCACCCGATCGATCACACCGCGTCCGAGAGCGACGTAAAGTTGAAATCCCTGGCGCGAATGCTCGGCATCACCTGACCCGCAGCGGTCCGCTCGGCGCGTCCGATCTCGTCGATCTTGTTGAGCAGGAAGAGCGGACTCTCGTTCCAGCGGAAATTCTTGAGGCTGCGCGTGATCTTGCCGTTCTCGATCAGGAACGTACCGTCTCGCGTGAGACCGGTGTTCATGACGGTGCGCGGATCGAGCGAGCGAATGTACCAGAACCGGGTCACGAGCACGCCGCGCTGGGTTCCAGCGATCAGCTCCTCGGTGGTCTTGGTACCGCCCACCATCTTCAGTCCGCCCGGCAAGCCGCCGCCGAATCCACCGCCGCCGCCGCCACCACCGCCACCGCCGCCGGTCGGCTCGACGCCCTGTTTCTGCGCCCAGAACCGGGAGTAAGAAAGATTTTTTAGAATCCCGTTCTAGATCCACACCCGCCGCTTGATCGGAAAGCCCTCACCGTCGAATGGCTGCGCCAGCAGCTCGGTATCAGCCGGATCCGAGTAAAGCGTGACGCGCTCGTCGGCGATTTTTTCACCGAGCTTG
>JBGTEZ010000112.1:0-3947 GCA_041747535.1 Gemmatimonadaceae bacterium | reverse complement strand
AGAAAAAAGAGAGTGAACGCGCGTCCTGCAACCGCGCACTCCGCGACGCTCAGCTTGTCGACTTCGCGCAACAGATCGTCGAGCGAGGGTGCGCCCGGCTCACCCCGCCGTCGTGAGCGCGATGCGACACGGAGGCGCTCGACGATCTCGAACGCCGCTTCACCCTCGAGGCGGTGAATCACCCGTCCGAGCGCGCCGGCGAGCCAGCGAACGTCCTCGTGGAGCGGAAGGTCTTCCTCGCGGGTTGCACGAGGCACGGCTGCCCGCGACGACTCCATCTGTTAGCGGATCGCCCGCTTCAGAGCGACGCCGTCGAGTTTCCCGGAGGGCGTGACACCGGCGATGTTGGCGAGGGTTGGAGCGATATCGACGGTGCGCACGAATTCCGGGTAGCGGCCCGCTCGAAACCGGGGCCCATAGAAGATGAGCGGGACGTGCGTGTCGTAGTCGAGCGGAGAGCCGTGTGTGGCGACGATGTTGCCGTAAATGCTGAACGGCGTAAGCACCACGACCAACTCGACGTTGCTCGTGTCGGCGAACTGGTGCGACCAGCGCCGCGCCACCGGGTTTGCGAGAGTGTCGCGACCGATCAGATCCCGGAACCGGTCCACGCGGGCGACTCCCGGGATGAGTCGCACCTCGTTCGCGAACGCCGTGAGGGCGGAGTCTACGCCTTGCTGACGGCGGGCGCGCGCAGCCCGGTCTATCCGCACCGTTCGCGGTCCGACATCCATCGCGCCCGGGGGAATACCGAGGGCGGCGAGTCGTGCCTTGAGGCTGGTCACCGGCACGGACACATCCACCCGGTGTGGCCCCGGCCGCATCGTGCGCCCGGCAATCTCGGGAATCGGTCCGACTCCGTGATCGGAAGTGAGCACGAAGGTGACGCGTAGCGAGTCGCGCATCTTGAAGAGTGAATCCACGAAAGCTCCCAGACCCCGATCGAGCCTGAGTATCTGATCGTGGATCTCCTTCGAATCCGGGCCGAACGCATGACCGATCAGATCCGTGGCCGAGAGCGAGATCGCGAGCACATCTGTTCGCGGTCCCTCGCCGAGAGAAAGCGCGCGGATCCCATCGAGAGCGAGCGCAAGTGTGATGTCATCCATCCAGGGTGTCACGCGCACCTGGCTCGCGGCAGCGACACTGTCGGCTGGCATGGCGTGCGGGAAGACGAAGCCGACACCCGCCGTTTCGAGGGGCTCGCTGTCGACTTCGCGGTAGGCGCTGTCGGGAAGGAGAGGTGTCCACGATTTTCCCGCGAAGCTTTGCGGCAGCCTCCTCGCATTGAAGCGATTCACCCATTCGGGGAGCGATTCGCGGTAGTAGCGGCTCGTAGTGAAGCTGCCGTTGACCGAATACCAGTAGACTTCCGCGCGCGAGCGTCCGACCGGGAGGATCGCGCCACGATCCTTCATCGAGACCGAGAGTGTGCGGGTGCTGGAATCGCGGGCACGAAGCCAGTCCACGAGGGTGGTGCCCTGAAAGCGGGCGGGCGACGCGCTCAAACCGATCGCTCCACCGAGCAGGGGCGCGGCGGGATCCTCTACTCCGCCCAGGTTGTCGGCAATACCGGTCGACCGCGGGAAGCGTCCCGAGAGGAGCGTCGCGTGACCGGGCGCCGTCTCTGTGATCGCATGGTCGTGGTGCGCGTCAGTGAACCAGGCACCGCCGCGGGAGAGCCGCGCGAGACCGCCCTCGAGCTGAGCGCCGAAGCGCGTGAAATAGTCATTGCGCAGCTGGTCGACGGTGATGAGGACGATCAGCGAGGGAGGATCGGTCTGGGCCCGGTCCCGCGCCGGGACCGGGCCTTCGGGACGATCGACGGGGGTATTGCTGGCCAGCTGGCTGCTGGCACAGGCGGGGCAAAGCAGCGCCAGGATGAAGGCAAGCCGGGTTCGAGTCATCCGCCGAACATAACGGCGGTGGCACCCGTCGCAACCTGTGGCGGAAATCCAGGGAACTCGCAATATTAGGCCGGCTTCAGCGGAGGCAGCCCCGATGGCCAGCCGTGCCCGTTACCCGCTTTGCTCGTTGGTCCTGTCGCTCGTGGTCCTGGTCCCGAGTGACATCTTCTCCAACCCGGCCCTCGCGCAGACTTCGGAGCAGCCGAAGTCGCCCAAACCAGCCGGCCCGCCGCCCACCTTCTTCGACAACGAAGCGCCGCTCACGCTCGCTCTCACCGCCAACCTCAAAGAGCTGCGTGGCGACAAGGAGCAGGAGGAGGTTCCATGGCGCCCCGCTACGATTGCGTATCCCCGCAGCGACTCGGGTGCGGTAACTGTGCCGCTCAAAGTGAGGACGCGCGGGATATGGCGACTCAAGACCTGCGAGTTTCCGCCGGTGCGCCTCAACTTCAGCACCGAAGGCGCTCAGGGAACCGTGTTTCAGGGACTCGATAAGCCGAAGCTCGTGAGCTACTGCCGGAACAACGACAAGTTCGAGCAATACGTGCTGCAGGAGATGCAGCTTTACCGGATCTACCAGCTGCTCACGCCCGTCAGTCACAAGGTGAGGCTGGTGCGCCTCGCCTACACCGATAGCGCGAAAGGAAAAATCGAGACGACCCGCTACGCGTTTCTACTCGAGGAGCCGAACGCGGTGGCGGCGAGGCTGGGCGCCAAGGTGTTCGACCAGAAGGGCGCGATGCCGGGGGACCTCGACGAGTTCCACGACGCCCTGGTGGGAGTCTTCCAGTACTTCATCGGCAACACCGACTTCTCGACGCACGGACTGCACAATGTCGAGCTGCTCGCCCAGCCCAACGGCGCGGTGATCCCTCTCGCCTACGATTTCGACTTCTCGGGAGCCGTCAACGCTCAGTACGCCACCGTGGATCCGCGGCTGTCGGTGACGAGAGTTCGTGACCGGTTGTTCCGCGGCTTCTGCACCCCACGCGACGCGTTCACCCGAGTGTTCGCGCTGTTCAACGAGAAGCGGCCGCAGATTTACGCGCTGTACGGCGATCAGGTAGGAAGCCTGCTCGATCGGCGAATCGCGAAGGAAACGCTCGAGTACTTCGACGATTTTTACCGAACGATCAACGATCCCAGGTCCGCCCGGCGCAATATTCTCGAGGCCTGTGTCTCTCACCCTGGATTCGCAAAATCGCCGTGAGTGAGTGACGGCTCCGCGCGCTCTTTGTACATTCCAGTGGTGAGTGACAAAAAAGTGAGCGTATCCAGAAACAGTATTTCGCGCCGGGATCTTCTCCGTAGCGCCGCGGCGGCCGGAGTCGCGTTCGCCTTCCCCTATGGCTGCGCGACGCCGCGCACGGAAGACAAAGCTGATCCCGAGTCGTCGAGCGCCGATCTCGCCCGCCTGTCCACCTGGTCGGGGCGGCTCAGAGCCGAGGGGCTTACGAGCTCGTCGCTGCCGGTTGGACGCGCCGGCACTCGGGTCGGCGAGCTCGCAATTGGAACTCCGTACAAGGCATTTACTCTCGAATCATACATCAAGGCGGGCGGCGATCCGGCGGGGACGGAGCCGTTGACGCTTTCGCTCACCGAGTTCGACTGCGTCTCGCTGGTCGAAGCGTGTCTGGGCGTCGCGCGCGCCGCCGACGGTGCCACGACCCCATCGTGGGACAGCTTCGGGAGCGAAGTGGAGCGGATGCGCTACCGAAACGGCGAGCGCGGCAGCTACTCCACTCGCCTGCACTACTTCAGCGAGTGGATTATCGACGGAGCGAGGCGCGGGCTGGTCCGCGATCTGGCGCCGGAGCTTGGCGGAGTCGAGGACGCGCGTCCGCTCCGCTTCATGACCGAGCACCGAGCGAGCTACCCTGCTCTCGCCAATGACAAGTTGTTCGGTGAGATCGGAGCGATGGAGCAGAGGCTGGATGCTTCGCCTCGCTCGATGATTCCGACGGCGCGCATACCTGAGGTCGCCGATCGCATCGAGAGTGGAGATGTCCTGGCGTTTGCCACCTCGATACCGGGGCTGGA
>JBGTEZ010000111.1:0-6164 GCA_041747535.1 Gemmatimonadaceae bacterium | reverse complement strand
TCCGCCGCGGCGCGCGCCTGATGATTTTTCGCCACGCCGCGGAAAAGCCGGAGAGGACGGGGAGCCGCTTCTCGCCCTCGTTCGTCATTTCCGTTGGCGTGCACGCCGTCGTCGCGACGGCGTTGATGCGGATGCTGATCCTGAGTGCGGACGATTTCGCGACGAGGAGTAAGCAGGCAGTGCAGGAACCCGGTGAGCGAGTAGCGTATGTGGCGCTCGCCAAGCCGGGTAGGAGCGCTCCCACCGCCGGGCAGGTGGGCGGCGACGGCAGCCCGCTCTCGTCGCGGGAGGTCAGAGTCGTGGCCCCAATAGTGGTCCCGGAGGGAATCCCCGCGCCGCGCGCGGAAGCCGCCCCGACAGCCGAGCCTGGGAACGGCCCGCTCGTCGGGAGGGGCGGTCCATCGCGAGGGATTGAGCCGAGCTACGCCGACCCGCGTCTCTGGCAGCCTCCGGCCAGAATCGTGGCGCCGCCAAAAACAGTCGCGGAAACAATCGACGATCTGATCGCCGAGGGCATCAGACCCTACAACGATTCAATTGCGCGCGTCGCGGAGCGGCGAGACCCGACCGACTGGACCATGGAGAAGGGCGGCTACAAGTGGGGAATCGACAAGCGCGCTATCAGGCTCGGACCGGTATCGATCCCGACCGCCCTCTTGGCGCTCCTGCCGCTCAATCTGCAGGGGAATCCGATCCAGATGGATCGTGATCGCACCTATGCGGCGATGCACCGCGACATCAGCTGGCACGCGCAGCAAGCCGTCAATGAAGCGGACTTCGCGAAGGCGGTGCGCGGCATCCGCGAACGGAAGGAGCGCGAGCGCGCCGCGGCGCTGGCAGGGAACGGCGGCGGCGCGAAGGACGAGGCGGAGTTACCGGCCCGATAGTTTTCGCTCGCTCCCGCCGAGCAGCATTAGTCGTTGGCGCCCGGCCCCCGCGTGGTAAGATCGATCTGCCGAATTGCGCCAACATGATATGCGAGATGGGCGATGCTGCCGACGACGCTGTTGAGATCGGCTTCGCCGAGCTCGCGCGGCTTGCGCACCGCATCGAGCCAGCGGTGGGCCTCCTCGGCAAACTGTTCGCGCAGCTTCTTCCACTCCACCGACGAGACGCGCGTCTTGCGCCAGCTGGCGCTCCAGTCGGCATCATCGAAAGGGTTCTCGCCGGCGGCCCACCGGTTCATCAGCGAAAGGCCATAGCGCAGATGATCGACGTGCGCCGCGATCGACGATCCATTCCCGGTAAGCTTCGAGGCAGCCGTGGCCGACAGCTTGTCGAGCGACCGCAGTAGCCCGGGGTCTCCACGGTTCGTCATGTATGCGCCCGTCGGTGGAGCGCCTTCGACGAGCTCCGCCAACAACGTCGGAAGCGTGTCGCCGAGATCGCGTGTGTGCATCGTGAATTCCGCTGATCAGGAGAACTGCGCGAAGCCAACGGTGTTGCCACCCGGCTCCTTTACATAGATCTCGGTGCTTCCGTAGAAGGTCTGGTGCTGGGCTTTCACAACCGGAGCGCCCGCCAGCGCTTTCACTACTTCGTCGAGGTTCTCAACGCTGATGAAAAGCGATACCGAATGTCCGTCCAGCTCCAACGCCGCCGAGGGAAGATCGTGAACAACGCTCGCGCGAGTCTGGTACATGACTTCAATTGGTCCCTTCTGAACGCTGGCGAAGACCAGCTTCCCGTCGTCTCCCGGAACCTTGTTGGTGACCTCGAATCCGAGCCGGTCGACCCAGAACGCGACGCATTCCTCGACCTGGGCAACGATCAGAACGGGCGTCAGCTGCTTGAGCTCGGGCCGGCCTTTGGCGGCAGATTTTTCTGGCATCGCAGTCACTCGGAAAGATTTCGGGGATCGGAATCACGCGAAGGTAGCGCACAGCGCCTGAGGCGCAAAGACGAAAAAGGCCGGCTGTCTCAGCCGGCCCTGAAGAGCAACTCGAACTTCTACGAGCCGGCCGCCGCCTGACCGAGCTTGCTGTCGAAGCTCGGGCGGAAGACTCCGCAGACGACTCCGAGAATCGAGAAGTCCATACCAGGCGTAACGACGATCTCACGCTCGGCCGGGTTCGCCGGCTCGAGAACGACGTTGCCGCCGCGGTGGGTGTAGACCTTTACCGTCGCTTCCTCGCCGAGGCGCGCGGCGATGACGTCCTCCTCCTTGGCCTCGGCCCGGGGATTGATCATCACGTAGTCGCCGTCGCTGATGCAGCGGCCGATCATGCTGTCACCCTTTACCTTGAGGAAGTAGACGTCCTCGGAAGGAGTGAAGCGCCGGTCGATGGTGATGAAATCCTGACGGTCCTCCGGGAGCAACGCCGGCTCACCTGCATGAATCTTTCCGTAAAAAGGCACTGGCTGCGTCCTGAGCGCGCCGCCGAAACCGAGCAGGTTGACGCCGCGGGAGCGGGCAGGATCTCTCTCGATGTATCCCTTCTTCGCGAGCGACTGGAGCAAATCCGAGACGGTTTTCGTCGATTTTATCTTGAATTCCTTGCCGATGTCCCGAATGCTGGGCTGGTAGGTCTTCGCTGCCGTGAAATCGAGCAGGTAGTGGTACACCGAGCTTTCGAGCTTCGTGAGGTGCTCGGCCATAGCGACGTTCCGATTAGGGGGACGGCCGGCGCTGGCGGGGGGATTCCGCTCGGCGACCGGCCATATGGTACTAATTTGGGTTCTAAAGCCTGCTCGGTCAACAGTTTTTGACTCGGGTCAGGCCCCGCCAGCAAGTGCTAAGAGCGCGGCGTCGATCCTCTTGAGGCTTAGCTCCCGGCCCATTTGGATGAGCATCTCGAAGATCCCCGGACTCACGCTCAGGCCGGTTAGCGCCACCCGAAGGGGCTGGAAGACCTTGCCGGCGGCAACGCCTTGCGCGTCCGCAACCGCACGCAAGCGGCCCTCCAGGGCCTCAGCTTCCCAGTCGGGAGCTGCCGCCAGCGCTTCGCGTGTCGCCCGAAGCAGCGCGGAAGCCTGCGCCGAATCCTTCCAGTTTTTCGCGACCGCGGCGGGATCGTACTCGATGGCCGGAAGAAAATAGGGTCCCGCCTGACGGACGATGTCGTCCAGTGTTCTCGATCGAATCCTCAGCAAGTCGAGAAGCCGGAGGTACCAATCCCTCCGCTCCCCCAGCTCCGCTTCCGACGCCAGGCCAGCGGCGACGATCAACGGTGTAACGCGCGGCTCCAGCTCGACGAGCGGAATCATGGACAGGTGCTGACCATTCATCCACTCGAGTTTCTGCGGATCGAAGATGGCCGCCTTCCTCTGCAATCCCTCAACGCCGAACAGCTCGACCATCTCATCGAGCGTCATGACTTCGCGATCTCCGCCCGGCGACCAACCGAGGAGCGCGAGGAAATTGAGCATCGCGCCCGGCAACAGGCCAAGGTGCTGGTAGTCGCCGACGGCCGTGGCGCCGTGACGCTTGCTCAATTTTTTGCCGTCCATTCCGTGGATCATCGGAAGGTGCGCGAAGGTCGGCAGGCTCGCGCCAAGCGCGCGGTACAGGAGAATCTGCTTCGGCGTGTTCGAGATATGGTCGTCGCCACGCATCACGATCGTTATGCCCATCGCAATGTCGTCGGACACGACGGCCATGTTGTAGATCGGGGTGCCGTCCGAGCGGAGGATCACGAAGTCCTCGATGTCCTTGTTCGGAAAGGCAATCCGTTCGTGGACGAGATCGTTCCACTCGGTGGTTCCCTCAGGCACGCGGAAGCGGACAACGCCGGGCTCGCCGGCGGCCACGCGTCGTGCTACTTCGCCGGGGTCCAGCCGGTCGCACCTTCGGTCGTACTTGAAGGCTTCCTTTCGCGACTCGGCTTCGCGCCGCCGCGCGTCGAGCTCTGCGGGGGTGCAGAAGCAGCGGTAGGCAGCACCTGACTCGAGCAGCCGCTTCGCATCGGCCTGGTGGCGGACGAGATTGGCGCCCTGGTAAACGACCTCTCCATCCCAGCCGAGTCCGAGCCACTCGAGACCGTCGAAAATCGCACGCGTGCTTTCGTCGGTGCTGCGGGCCTTGTCGGTGTCCTCGATGCGGAGCAGAAACTCGCCACCAAATTTCTTCGCGTACAGCCAGTTGTAGAGTGCGGTGCGCGCGCCTCCGACGTGGAGGTAGCCCGTAGGAGAAGGAGCGAAGCGGAGGCGGGGGAGGGTGCGCTCAGTCATGTCGCTGGATCAAGAGAATTCGAGACACTCTTCGAGACACTCGAAGAAAAAAGGCGGGCCCCATCGGGACCCGCCGAACGGAGAGAGAGGGATTCGAACCCTCGATACGCGTTTCCGCGTATGCCGGTTTAGCAAACCGGTGCCTTCAGCCTCTCGGCCATCTCTCCAGAAGTGTTGCAACCTATTGTGTGAAGATACCTTCTTCAACATCTGTGAGACGAGCGCCGCAAACAATATCGTGCCGCGAGCGCGATCGACATCGGTATTTCCGCAGAGAAAATTGCGCAAATCCGCTCACGATTTCGTCACATTATGGCACCTACCCTGCAAAGCAATTAAGCAGGAATCAGTGACCAGAACCTTTAACCCCGCGACGGAGGAGCTGACGATGAGTTATCGAACCTTTGTCGACTCCACGGGGCGGAGATGGGAGGTCTGGCTCGTGACGCCGGCAGCCGCCGAGAGGAGAAGGGCGGATCGCAGGGCAGCTGCGGGAGGCACTTTTGAAAGCACCATGGATCGCCGCAAGACCCCGGAGCGACGGCGAAGCACGTTCCGGCGAAGTGTGACCGTCGCCAGTGAATACAACAACGGCTGGCTGTGCTTCGAGAGCGATGGAGAGAAGCGACGGCTCGTCCCCGTGCCCGAAGGCTGGACCGAGGCGGGCCCTGACCGCCTTTCAACCTTGCTGCAGGCGGCGAAGCGCGTCGTCAGATGCGGGCCCTGAGATCGGTCGCCGTTCGACCCGCGCACGCGCGATCGCTTACCGGCGCAGGATCTTGCCGAGCAGAAACCCCGCGCCAAGCGCGACGAACAATGAACGCGCGGGGTGCTGCTTGACCTGCTTCTCGACGCCGTCCTTGAGCTTGTCGAGATCGGCATCACGAAGCCATTCGGCCCCCGACTGCATTCCGGTCGCGAGAGAGTCGCTGACCGCGGCAATTGCCGGATCGTTGACGATTGCGTTGACGGATGAACCGGTAGACGCGGCGGAGCGTCTCTGCCGGATGGCATTGGCTCCGGCCTGCAATCCGTCGGCAAGCCTCGCGGGTATTCCCGCCGCTCTGACTTTGAGACTTGTGCCGGTCCTGGTCCGCGTCACGCGCGGGCCCGTAGGATCTGTGGCGTCTCGCATTGAGACCTCGTCGCTGTCCTGCAAGCCTTCGTTTGAATTTGCTTCCATTGTGAACCCTCGTCTGTAGTTTGCCGCGTTATCGGCACTAGCTACACATGCATTAGGCGCGCCGCAACGAGGACTCAGCGAGATGTCGAATCGTGTGAAGATCCGACGCGCGACGCCGTGCCGCGCGCTGACTCTGTTCGATCGTGATCAGCTCGAACCGAACTGTCTGACCTGGCTGGCGCTGAGCGAGGATCGGCAGATCCGGCTCCGATATCACGGCGATCTTCGGGTAGCCTCCGACTGTCGGCGCGTCTGCCATGAGCGCGATGAGCTTGCCGTCGGCCGGAACCTGAATTGCACCAGGACATCCGGCTTCCGACATAATCGGCGGACTCGTGATCGTGAGCGCGGTGCCTTCGAGCCGGTAGCCCGTGCGGTCCGACGCCTTCGAGATTCGGAACTCGTTGCCGAGGAGCGCGTGCCATGCGTGATCGTTGAAGAGGCCTGCCTGCGGACCGGGAGTGATGTGCACAACGCCTCCGGCGTAGGCGGGAATGAGGTCGGCAGGCACATGGAATCCAGGCGACGGGGCCGGACCCGATGGTTCCCTCAGCCGGAGTGAGTCGCCGTGTCTGAGCAGGCGGCCTTCCACTCCTCCAAACCTTCCAGGTAGGTAAGTCGACCTGCTATGAAGCACTACCGGCAGATCGAGCCCACCCCGGAATGCGATGTACAGAAACCACCCCGTTTCGAGGTGATTGACGACGAGCTCGTCACCCTTCGCGGCGCGCACGGTGGTCAGTGGCGCGACCGCGTCGCCGCCGAGCGTGGCCGACGGAGACGCGCCTGCGAGCGCGAAGGTGCATTCGCT
>JBGTEZ010000110.1:0-7932 GCA_041747535.1 Gemmatimonadaceae bacterium | reverse complement strand
GGCGCGAGGTAGGAGTGGCGTAGGTACCAGGTATTCAGGTCACCGCACGCCGACTTGCCTCGGATGGCAACCGCCACACGCGACGGCGCGAGTTGTTAGTCTCAGGATGAGGGGATAAGTCGCGAGGTAGTGACCTGCTTAGCTTCTACCTACGCCTCTCTCACCTCCCGCCCGTTCAGTTCCGCGGTTGCAGTTTGCCTGCACTACAACCGCTCCGGCCCAGCTACAGGTACCGCTCCTTGAGAATTCCTCGATGGTGGAGCTCGTGCCCGGCGATGATGTAGGCGAGCGCGCGCACCGTGACTTCGGCGTTGTTCGCCGTGCCCCGCCTCATCCACGCCTCCTCGGTCAGGTGGCGGAAGAAAAGGACAGTGGAGCGCCGTACGCTCTCGAGCTCCGCAATCAGCTCCGCCAACGGGTAGGAGTCGAACGATGCATTCTGCACGTAGTCATCCTGCTCGAAACCCGGAAGCGGGGACGCATCCGCGCGAGCGAATCTGAGGGCGCGGACGGAGAAGATCCGCTCACTGTCGATCATGTGACCGAGCATCTCGTTGACGCTCCATTTGCCCGGCGCGTACCGGTACGTTGCGACCGCCGGCGGGATCGCGGCGAGGAACGCATGGGTGTCCCGCATCTGCGATTCGAGCGTGGCTACCACATCACCGTCTGCCACCAGGGCGATGTACCGCCCGTAGTACGGCTGATATTCCGTCGCGTCTGGTTTCCGCTCTCTCGCTGTCGTCACGGCCATATTCCGATTTCCGGGGCGGCTCAATATGGGATGGCCCGGGCCGGGTGCGCTACGTCCGTGGTCGAACCGGCCGGTGGAGCCGCCTTGCTTCTGTTCGGAAGGATGACGCGATGCGACATTTGTCCATACTTGGTCCGTGTCACAGCCACCGGAACCTGATGAATTCAGAGAGCGGTCGAATGCCTGGCAGCGCTTCCATTTCCGGCTCAGAAAAGTTCGCCTCGGCTCCCGCCGCTGCTGGCTGGACCGCGGAGTACGCCGTTCCGCTCGGGGGCGTTGGTCACCTGTTGCTCGCAACCTACGAGCAGGCCGCGATAGGCATCGCCCACCAGACGCTCACCGAGGACTGGATCTCGGTCAATCAGCGGTACTGCGACATCATAGGGTACACCCGCGAAGAGATCATGAAGATGCGGCCGGAGGATTTCACCCATCCCGATGACGTTCCGGCGGGCAGGGACTTCATGCGCCGCACGCGCGACGGCGAGCTCCCGAGCTACAGCATGGAGAAGCGATTCATCCGGAAGGATGGCTCAGTTGTGTGGGCGTACCTGACCGTATCCGTCGTCCGCTCGGACCACGGCGAGCCGCTTTACCTGGTGGGCTTCATTCAGGACGTGACCGAGCGGCGGAACGCCGAAACATCGGCACGCAAGTCTCTTTCGTTGCTGCAGGCGACTCTGGAATCCACGGCCGATGGAATCCTGGTGGTTGACCTCGAGGGGAAGATCATCAGCTACAACCAGCGCGTCGCCGAGATGTGGGGCATCCCGTCGGAGCTGTTCGCGGCGGGAGATGATGAGCGCGCGATTGGAGTCGCTCTCGAGAAGCTCTCTCACCCGGAGGACTTCCTCGCCAAAGTTCGCGAGCTCTATCAGGAGCCCGAGCTGGCCAGCTACGACGTTCTGGAGCTCAAGGATGGACGGCTCTTCGAGCGCTACTCCCAGCCGCAGCGGATCGACGGGAAGAGCGTCGGCAGGGTATGGAGCTTCCGCGATGTCACCGCGCGGCGGAGAGCGGAGGAGCAGGCGCACTCACTCGTGATCGAGCAGGCCGCCCGCGCGGAGGCAGAGAACTCGGAGAAGCGCGCGGCGTTGCTCGCGGAAGCCAGCCGGGTGCTTAGTGCCTCGTTCGATTATCAGACGACGCTTGCGGCGCTGGTTCGGCTGGCCGTGCCCGCGATGGCCGACTACTGCGCGCTGGACATCATCGACGGCGAGACCTTCAATCGCATCGGTGAGGCGCATGTCGACAAGTCGAAAACGAGCCTCGTGAATACTCTGGCGACCTATCCCATGTCTGTTCTCACGCCGCGGCATCCGGTCATGCGCGTCATCACGACCGGGCGCCCGGTGCTCGAAGTGCGAATCACCCCAGAGCTGATCGATGCATCGTTTGTCCACGAGGCGCAGCGTCAGACGGTCAGGGCTCTCGAGCCGCGCTCCTTCATCTGCGTTCCCCTCAGGACCTCGGAAAAGCTGCTGGGGGTGTTGACGCTTGCGACTTCGAGCTCGGGCCGGAGCTACGACATGGCCGATCTCGCGCTCGCCGCCGACCTCGCCCGCCGCGCGGCGCTGGTCGTCGAGCACGCACGGCTTTTTCATGAGGCGCAAGAGGCCACCCGTGCCCGCGACGAGATTCTTGCCGTCGTCGCCCACGATCTGCGCAACCCGCTCAACACGGTGATGATGGCGGCGGGGCTGATGATCGAGTCGTCCTCGCCCGAGCGTCCGCAGGAGCGGCGGCAGGCAGAGATCGTTCGGCGCGCGGCCGATCGCATGAACCGGATGATTCAGGATCTGCTCGACGTCAAGCGAATGGAGTCGGGACAGCTGTGGCTCGATCCCAAGCCGGAACCGGTCGCGGGAATCATTGCGGATACAATCGAGATGCTTCGCCCGCTCGCGACCGGAAGCTCGATCCGAATCGAGTCGCATGTCGGCAACAGCCTTCCGCTGGTGCTGGCCGACGCGACGCGAATAAATCAGGTGCTCTCCAATCTCGTCGGAAACGCGCTGAAGTTCACCCCGCGGGATGGGCTTATCAGCATCGCCGCGGAGTGCGTCGATCGCGAGGTGCGCTTCGCCGTCATCGACACCGGTCCCGGGATACCCGCCGAGCAGCTGCCGCACATCTTTGGCCGCTTCTGGCAGGCGAAGGCTTCCGACAGGCGCGGGATCGGTCTCGGATTGGCGATCGCCAAGGGCATCGTCGAGGCCCACAAGGGCCGAATCTGGGTGTCGAGCAGCGTCGGTCTGGGCAGCACGTTCTACTTCACGCTGCCCGCGGCGGCGTAGCTTTCGACAGGCCGGGAAAGCGCCGTCCATCGCGGTCTTTAGGCGCCGGACGCGCCTAGCCTCATACAACCCATCGCGGGCTCCCAAACGGCGTTGCCGGGGAGCCTTTCTGGCGTCCATATCCCGACCCCCGGCGCGCTGCCTGGCGGGAGCGCGGCAACCGGGCGCGTGGGCTAGTGGAGGCTTAGTTGGAATCATCCGTCACAACTGAATACGTCGGCTCCGCCCATGCGGCGGGGCTGCGTTACGTCACCGATGCGATGCCGGGAATCAGGCGGCACCGGCACGGCCGCGGGTTCAAGTACGTTGATCCCGAGGGCCGGGTGATTCGCGAGCGCGCGCTGCTCGAGCGCTTTCGCAGCCTCGTCATTCCGCCCGCGTGGACCGACGTCTGGATCTGCCCCCGCGAGGACGGCCACCTTCAGGTGACCGCCCGCGATGGGCGCGGCAGAAAACAGTATCGCTACCACCCCGGATTCCGGCAGCACCGCGACGGCACAAAGTTCGAGCGGATGTTCGCCTTGAGCGACGTAATCCAGAAAATCCGTGAGCGGGTGGAGCACGACGTCACGCTTCCCGATCATCCGCGCGAAAAGGTGATGGCGACTGTCGTCTGGCTGCTCGAGCGGACGCTGATCCGCATCGGGTCGGATGAGTACGCAAAAGCGAACAAGTCCTTCGGCCTCACCACTCTGCGCCGGCGCCACGTCGCCATCGACGGGGCGAAGTTGCGATTCGAATTCCGCGGCAAGAGCGGGATCTCGCACGCCGTGGACGTGACGGACCGGCGCATTGCGCGCATCGTCCAGCGTTGCCACGAGCTGCGGGGCGAGGTCCTCTTCAAGTATCTCGACGACTCCGGCGAGCGGCAGCAGGTCGAGGCCGAGGACGTCAACGCCTACCTGCAGGAGATTACCGGCTCCGACATCACCGCGAAGGATTTCCGAACGTGGGCCGGGACGATGCTGGTTGCGGAAGCGCTTCGGTCGATGGGCGCCGCCGATACCAGGCGCGAAGCGGAAAAGAACATCGTCCTCGCGGTGGACAAGACCGCCAAGATGCTCGGCAACACCCGGAGCGTATGCCGGAAGTACTACATCCACCCGGTCCTCATTCAGGCATATCTCGAGGGTGCGGTCCTGCCTCCCCTTCCCGAGCGCACCTGGAGTCCTCGCACCTCGGCGCAGAAGCCCTCCGACGGCCCGATGCTTCGCCGCCACGAAGCGGACGTGCTCGCGTTCATTCGATCGAGACTCAAACCCCCGGCGAAAGCCGCCGCCAAGGCCCCACGCGCTGCGCGCGAGCTGGAGCCCGCCCTCAGCTAGTCGAGATAGGGGTAGTCGGGGTCGGCGAGGCGGGCGGCACGCGCTGCAGCTTCGGGACCCGCTATCTCGGTGGCAAGATCGAGCAGCATTGGGCTCAGGTGCCCGCCATACCGAAGCAGACTTGCGGCTCGGGCTTTACGCGCCAGCAGAAAAGCGAGGAACGGCTGGTCCGCCTTCAGCGCGTTACAGGCCGGACAAGCGAGCACGAGGTTGTCTCTCCGGTCGTACGCCGTCTTGCCGCGGCGGGGCGTGACGTGATCCATCGTTATGGAATGCTGGCTGCACCGGCGCTCGCAATACGCGCACACCGGACCGTGACGGTTGAGCAGCCATTGTCTCGTCTCCATGTACGCGTTCCGGCTGGTCGGGAGGGAGGTCTGCTGCTGAGCGGGACGCCGCGCGCGCTTGCGCGGTTTTCTCGGACGGCGAGATGGAGGCAAATCTGTTCGGGTTGGAGGGTTTGGGCCGATATCGTCTGACGAGAAGACTAGCAGATGGAACCGTGCCTTAAGGTGGGCCGAGCCTGACGACGCGGCTAGAGGACGAGGGCGGCGAGAGTTAGCTTTTCGCTCGAATGACGATGCGAGACAAACTCGACCTTCTGGCGCGCCGCCGGGCAGAATCGGAACAGGGCGGTGGCGAGGCACGCCTCCAGGCCCAGCACGAGAAGGGGAAGCTTTCGGCGCGCGAGCGCCTGGAGCTGCTGCTCGACGAAGGGTCGTTCGTCGAGCTCGACCGCTTCGTCGTGCACCGCTCGACGGATTTCGGGCTGGAAGAGCAGAAGTATTACGGCGATGGAGTGGTGACGGGGCACGGCAAGATCGACGGCCGTCTCGTCTACGTCTTCTCGCAGGATTTCACCGTCTTCGGAGGATCCCTCTCGGAGACCTTCGCCGAAAAGATCGTCAAGATCATGGACCTCGCGGTGCGGAACGGCGCGCCGGTGATCGGACTCAACGATTCGGGCGGCGCGCGAATTCAGGAAGGCGTCGTCTCGCTCGGCGGCTATGCCGAAATATTCCTGCGCAACACCCTCGCGTCGGGGGTCGTGCCGCAGATCTCGGCGATACTCGGGCCCTGCGCCGGAGGCGCGGTGTATTCCCCCGCGATCACGGATTTCATCTACATGGTGCGCGGCACCTCGTACATGTTCGTCACCGGGCCCAACGTCGTGAAGACGGTGACCCACGAGGACGTGACGATGGAGGCGCTCGGCGGCGCCGACACCCACGCGTCCACGTCGGGGGTCGCGCATTTCGCCTCGGATTCCGAGCCGGAGTGCCTGCAGCAGATACGCGACCTGTTCCGGTTCATCCCGTCGAACAACCTTGGCGATCCTCCCCGTGGCCCCGGGACCGATCCGCGTGACCGTCGCGATGAATCCCTCCTCGACGTGGTGCCGGACAATGCGAACAAGCCGTATGACATGCACGAAGTCATTCGGCGCGTCGTCGATGATCAGGAGTTCTACGAAGTTCACCGTGACTACGCCGCGAACATCATCTGCGGCTTCGCGCATCTGGGCGGCTTCAGCGTCGGAATCGTCGCCAACCAGCCGGCGGTTCTGGCCGGCGTGCTGGACATCAGCGCCTCGCTCAAGGCGGCGCGGTTCATCCGCTTCTGCGATGCGTTCAACATTCCGATCGTGACGTTCGAGGACGTTCCGGGATTTCTTCCCGGCGTGGCTCAGGAGCATGGCGGAATCATCAAGCACGGCGCGAAGCTCCTGTATGCGTACTGTGAGGCGACGGTGCCGAAGCTGACTGTCATCACCAGGAAGGCCTACGGCGGCGCGTACGACGTCATGAGCTCGAAGCACATTCGCGGCGACTTCAACGTCGCCTGGCCGACAGCGGAGATCGCGGTGATGGGTCCCAAGGGCGCGGTGGAGATTCTCTTCCGCAAGGAAATCTCCGAGAGCGCCGATCAGGCTGCCGCGACCGAGGCGAAGATCGAGGAGTATCGCGAGAAGTTCGCCCATCCCTACATCGCCGCCGCGCACGGTTATCTCGACGACATCATCGATCCGCGCGATACGCGCCCGGCGCTGATCGACGCGCTGGAAAGCCTTCAGAACAAGCGCGACAAGAATCCGCCGAAGAAGCACGGCAACATCCCGCTCTGACGCGCCAAGCCGTTTCAGAGGTGACCAACGAGACATGTTCAGCAAGGTACTGATAGCCAATCGCGGCGAGATCGCGGTGAGAGTCATGCGCGCCTGTCACGAGCTCGGCGTTCGCACCGTCGCCGTTTACAGCGAGGCCGACGCGCGGTCGCCGCACGTGAGGGAGGCGGATGAAGCAGTCCTGATCGGACCGCCCCCTTCGAGCGAGAGCTACCTGCGCATGGACCGGATCATCGAGGCGGCGCGGTCCACGGGAGCCGAGGCGATCCACCCCGGCTACGGTTTTCTGTCCGAGCGCGAGTCGTTTGCGCGCGCCGTCCCGGCCGCCGGCCGCGGGTGGATCGGCCCGCCGGCGGAGGCAATTGCGGCGATGGGGAGCAAGACCGCGGCGCGCGCTCTTGCCGTCAAAGCGGGCGTCCCCGTCGTTCCGGGAACGACCGAAGCGCTGAAAGACGCGAAAGAAGCGGCCAGGAGCGCCGAGAAGTTCGGGTACCCGGTTCTACTCAAGGCCGCGGCGGGCGGGGGCGGGAAGGGGATGCGCGTCGTTCACAGCTCCGGCGAATTGTCCGGCGCACTCGATGCCGCGAGGAGGGAAGCGAAGAGCTCGTTCGGCGACGATGCGGTTTACCTCGAGAAATTCATCACCACCCCCCGCCACGTCGAGATTCAGGTTCTCGCCGATTCGCACGGAACCGTCCTCTCCCTCGGCGAGCGCGAATGCTCGATACAGAGGCGGCATCAGAAAATGATCGAGGAATCGCCGAGCGTTGCGGTAAGTCCCGGGCTGAGGGCGAAGATGGGGCAAACCGCCGTCAGCGCGGCGCGCGCCGCCGGATACGTGAACGCCGGCACCTGCGAGTTTCTCCTCGACGCGAAAGGGAATTTCTATTTCCTCGAGATGAACACCCGGCTTCAAGTCGAGCATCCCGTCACCGAGCTGGTGACTGGAATAGATATCGTACAGTGGCAGCTGAGAATCGCTTCGGGCGAGCGTCTGCCTTTTCGCCAGGAGGACATCGCGCCGCGAGGCTGGGCGATCGAGTGCCGTATCACCAGCGAGGATGCGTCGAACGGGTTTCTTCCTTCAACCGGAACGATCGAGCACCTGCGCCTGCCAAGCGGACCGGGCGTGCGCTGGGACGGAGGGATAGAAGCGGGCAGTGAGATTGGATTGTACTACGATCCAATGCTGGCAAAGCTCATCGTCTGGGGCGCCGACAGGGACCAGGCGGTGCGCCGAATGCGGCGCGCGCTGGTGGATCTCACGATCCTCGGCGTCGAAACGTCGCGTGATTTCCACGTCCGCGTGATGGACGACGCGGAGTTCCAGCGCGGTGACATCGACATCCAGTGGCTGGAGCGGCGCTTGCCCTCGCTGCTCGAGCGCGCACCGGGTGCCGACCACGCTCGCGTTGCGGCGATCGCGGCGGC
>JBGTEZ010000109.1:0-13580 GCA_041747535.1 Gemmatimonadaceae bacterium | reverse complement strand
CGCGATTCCGCCCGCATCCGCCCCGACACCGCGCGCCGGGACACGCTGCGGGCCGACTCCGCGGGCATTCGGGAGCTCGTGAAGTGGAACGAAGCCGACTCGGTGATGCGCGCCCTCATGGCGAGGCCGGGATATAGCGGCACCCGCTATCAGGGGAACAAGGTCGTCTTCGATGCCCAGGCAAAGACGCTGGATCTGGATGGGAAGCGCGCGGCGATCGGGCGCGAAGGGACGCTGCTCGTCGCCGACAGCATCACTTACAGCGATTCCACGAAGCTGATACTGGCGAGAGGGGATACGATTTTCCTCCGCGATCCGAACCAGGCCGCGTCCGACGTAATCGCCACTGGCAGGATGACCTATAACATCGCCGACCGGCGTGGCAACGTTTCCAACATCAGCACATCGGTCGAAACCGGACAGACGTGGTATCTGTATGGGCGTCAGGCTGCGTTTGTTGGAGACACGACCGGCGCCGGGGCAACCAGGTTTTACGCCCGCAACGGCTCGATCACCAGCTGCGACGATGAGGTCCCGGATTATCACTTCGAGGCGAAGGAGATAAAGCTCGTTTCGAAGAACATCCTCGTCGCGCGCCCGGCCGTGCTCTACATCGGCGACGTGCCGGTGATGTGGCTTCCGTTCATTTTTCAGGACATGCGCTCCGGCAGACGGAGCGGAGTGCTGACGCCGCGGTTCGGAGTGAGCGAGCTGTTCCGGAACAGCCCAACGTACCGCCGGCACGCCGAAAACCTGGGCTACTATTTCGCGATCAGCGACTATATGGATGCCGAGTTTTCCTTCGACTGGCGGAGCGGGAGCAGGCCGTCGGAGGGCGATCCGGGCTGGGTCAGATTCAACGGCGCATGGCAGTATCGCTGGCTCGACCGGTTTCTGTCCGGCGGCCTCCGAACGTCGCACCATGCGCAGCGCGATGGCTCCACCAACACTTCGGTGTCGTGGAATCACTCGCAGAGCTTCTCGCAGTCAACGAGCCTCAACACCAACATCAATTACATGACGAACACCACCGTGCAGCGAACGACGACGTTCGACCCGCGCCAGGTGCTCGCCACGATCCGCTCCAATGCCAACTATCAGACACAGTTCGGACAAACGAGAGTAAGCGTCGGCGGGAGCCGCACTCAGTATCCAGGCCGCAAGCAAGTCAGCCAATCGCTCCCGAACCTGAGCATCAGCTCGCCAACCATCGCCGTAACTCCCTGGTTCGAGTGGACTCCATCGTTCGATTTGCAGAACAGCCAGGAGCTCAATATCGACCAGCAGGGGGAGTTCGCTTACCAGTACATCAACGGGCTCGATGGGACGCCTGACAGCGTCCTGCGAAACCGCAGCCTCCGCAATAGCTCGGCGAACTTCAGCACCCCAATCAAGATCGGCGGCTTCAGTCTCACCACCACCTTCCGCGCCTCCGACACCGACCAGAATTATCCATCGACGGTGGTGTTCGTGGATCCGGCGGATACGTCGAAGCGGATCAACCGGGTCTTCGAGCGAACATTCAAGACCGAGCTGGATTGGAGAAGCAACTTCAGCCTGCCGAGCATCGGGCAGGGCTCGCTCAACCTGGTGCCGTCGTTGTCCTTCGAGAATGTGGATCCGGGTCCTTACTGGGTTCGGACGCAGCTGAGCGGCGGGCGGTTCGTTCACCAGTCGAAGCGGGCGCGCGCGGGACTTAGCGCATCTCCCACCCTCTTTGCGCTCTTTCCCGGATTCGGGTCCGTGTCACGCTTCAGACACGCCATCACTCCCGGCCTCAGCTACTCGTACGCGCCGAAGGGAAATGTCAGCGAGGAATACCTTCGCGCCCGCAATGACGACCCGGCCCGATACCTGGGCGCAAACGCGCAGAACGTCGTGAGCCTGAGCCTGTCTCACGTGCTGGAAGCGAAGCTCAGGACGCGCGATACGTCGACTACCGTCGAACCGAAAAAGATCAAGGTGCTGTCGATGAACTTCAGCTCGCTCGGCTACGATTTCGAGCGCGCCCGCCAGACAGGCCGGTCCGGGTTTGCGACCGATCAATTCTCCTACGACCTCACCACCGATCTGCTCCCGAGCTTCCGCGGGTCGGTTGGCTACTCCCTCTACGAGGGAAGCATCCTGAGCGACAGCGCCCGCTTCAAGCCGTATCGCGAGAGGATCGATGCCTCCTTCACCGTGAACAGCCAATCCGGGATCTTCGCCGCGCTGAACCGCGTGTTCGGACGTGCCGTGCCACAGGGAGAGCCGTCGATGGAGCGCGTGAGTCCCTCTGCCGACGACGCCCAGGCCAACGCCGTGGCATCGACTCCTTCAGCCGGCGCCGCCGTTCGCAACAGACAGCTTGGTGTTCCAGCAACTCAGGGGTGGCAGGCGCAGTTCACCTTCAGCTCGCAGCGCCAGCGTCCCCCGACCGGCTCCGGCATAGTGATCGAGAACGATCCGGCGCGGCAGTGCCAACCGTTTCTGATCAACCCGATTCAATACGACGCCTGCGTCGAAGAGCAGAGCCTGCGGCCCACAGGTGGGGTTCCCTATCCGGGCACCACCGCTGGGGGCGCCTTCATCCGCACGCCAGGCAGGGACAACCTGCAGTCCCAGATGAGCTTCAACATCACGCCCATGTGGTCGGGGTCGTGGGGGACCAACTACGATTTCGCGGCCCGGAAGTTCGGGAGCCATGCGGTCACGCTTCAACGCAAGCTCCACGACTGGAACGCGGTGTTCTCGTTCAATCAGGCACCGAACGGCAACTTCGCTTTCAGCTTCTTCATTGCCCTGACTGCTCAGCCCGACATAAAATTCGATTATGACAAGCAGACTTATCGGCCCATAAGACGCTGAGCTTGAAGAAACGCCTCAACATCACCAACGGTGAAAGCGCGGTCGCAAAGCTGCGCGAGGCCGGGGTCAGGGGAGAGATCATTCCCTGGCAGGATGTTCTGCACGAGGGACCGGTGAACGCGTCGTTGTCACTCACCGACTTGAGCGAGCTAAGAGCGCTCTTCATCTCGGAAAGGGGCTGGGACGACTTCGCCCACGTGAGCGGAGACTTTGCGCAGCGTGACCGGACGCTGACAAAACTCGATCGTTTTGACGAGATCGTGCTCTGGTTCGAGGATGACCTCTACGACCAGCTACAGCTGCTGCAGCTTCTCGATTTCTTGTCGCGCGCGGGCGAGCGCAAAGCGCGGCTCTCGCTGATCGTGGTCAATGGGTATCTGGCTTCGCTCACACCGGCAGCTCTCGCCGAGCTCGAGCCAAAGCGAGCCGCCGTTACCGAGGCCCAGCTCGCCCTCGGCAAGCGCGCGTGGGCGGCGTTCGGCTCCACGGATCCGAGCTCGATCGCGCGGATAATCGAGGGTGACACTTCGGCGCTCCCTTTCATCGCTCCGGCGCTGACGCGTCACCTGGAGGAATTTCCAGGCTCGGAAAGCGGCCTCTCGCGCTCGGAACGCGAAGCGCTCACGGCGATTCAGGGTGGCCATTCGACTCCGGTCGCCGCTTTTCTCGAGGTGGCTAAGCAGCAGCAGAGCGTGTTCCTCGGTGACATTGTGTTCTACTGGTATCTGGAGCGACTGAGCGACAGCGACACACCGCTGGTCACGTGGAAAGATGGCTCGCGCGTGGTCGCGCCTCGTGGCAAAGAGGATTCGCGCGAGTTCGTGACCGGCGAGCTCGCGGTGACGGATCTCGGGCGCGAGGTACTCGCCGGAAAGCAGGACTGGCAGCGCGTCAACAGGAACTCGCGCTGGCTTGGTGGCGTCGAGCTCAGGCCGGGTCCCGGAGGATGGCGCTGGGACGCCCAGTCGAAGAAGCTGGTGCATGCCGGCACGCCAGGCGCGCAGCGAAACGCCCCGCCGCCGCCCGGCGGCGGACCCTGACCGGGACAAGGTGACGAGCAAACTGCTCATCGATGGAGACACACTCACCGTCGATGATGCGTATTCGGTCGCGGCAGAGCGACGCCGGGTCGGGCTCTCCGCGCCCGCCCGCGAGCGCATGATGCGCACGCGCAAAGTCGTCGACGACATCGTGGCGAGCAACACCGTTGTCTATGGCGTGACGACCGGATTCGGCAAGCTCTCGGAGGTCGCGATTCCTCGAGACCGCCTCGCCGAGCTGCAGATAAATCTCGTGCGCAGTCACGCGTGTGGAGTTGGTGACCGGCTGCCGGAGCGCGAGGTCCGGGCGATGATGCTGCTACGCGCGAACGTCATCGCCAAGGGGCATTCGGGTGCGAGGCCCGAGCTGGTCGACCTGCTCCTCGCTCTGCTCAACGCGGATGTCTACTCGCCGATTCCCGAGCAGGGCAGCGTCGGCGCCAGTGGCGACCTTGCTCCGCTCGCACACCTCGCGCTTGGACTCATCGGCGAAGGCACTCTTCTCAATGGTGACCGCGAGGCGCCCGCGGCGGACCTGCTCCGGGAGCTTGGTCTCAAGCCGGTGGTGCTGGGGCCCAAGGAAGGGATCACGCTCATCAACGGCACCCAGGCGCACACCGGGGTTGCTCTCATCGCGCTGGTGCACGCCAAGGCGGCGTGGCGGACGGCCCACGTCGCCGGAGCAATGTCGCTCGAAGCACTTCTCGGAACACCGAGCGCATTCGACGAGCGTATCCATCTCGCGCGTGGCCAGCATGGACAGATTCGCTCGGCGGCGCTGCTCAGGGATCTGCTCTCCGACAGCGAGCTCCGTGAGTCGCACCGCCACGGCGACCCGCGCGTCCAGGATCCATACTCGCTGCGCTGCATGCCGCAGGTGCATGGACCCGTTCTCGACGCCCTCGAGTGGATCGAGCAGGCCGTCTCGCGCGAGCTGAATGCCGCGACCGACAATCCGCTGGTCTTCGAGGACGGCGAGACTCTGAGCGGCGGGAATTTTCACGGGCTCGTCGTGGCGGCGGCGCTCGACCTGCTCGCCATCGTTCTCACCCACCTCGCGACGATGGCCGAGCGACGCATCGATCGCCTCGTCAACCCTGATCTCAACCAGGGAATGCCGCCGTTTCTCAGCCCCGACGCGGGGGTCAACTCGGGATTCATGATCGCGCAGGTGACAGCGGCCGCGTTGGCGAGCGAGTGCAAGGTGCTGTCGCATCCCGCGAGTGTGGACACCATCCCGACCGATGGGAACAAGGAAGACGTCGTGCCGATGGCGATGGGTGCCGCGTGGAAAGCGCGCCGGGTTCTGCGCAACGTGGAAAACATTCTCGCCATCGAGCTAATGTGCGGTGCGCAGGGAATCGACTTCAGAAAGCCGCTTACTCCTGGACGGGGCGTGCAAGCGGCTCACGCGCGTGTGCGGGAGCTGGTGCCTCGACTCGAGAAAGACCGCGTCCTCAGCTTCGACATCCAGGCGCTCATGACCGCCGTCTCTGCCCGGCGCTTCGCCGATATCGGAGCCGCGGTTTGAGTCAGCTTCGCACGGAGTCCGGATCGCGACCGGATTCAACAGTTGCCCGGGGTCCGATTCGAGCGCCGCGCGGGAGCAAGATTTCCTGCCGCGGCTGGCAGCAGGAAGCGGCCCTCCGCATGCTGATGAACAATCTCGATCCGGACGTGGCCGAGCGGCCGGAAGACCTCGTCGTCTACGGCGGAACGGGAAAGGCGGCGCGCAACTGGGACTGTTACGACGCGATCGTCCGCGAGCTGAAAAATCTCGGGCACGATCAGACGCTGCTTGTGCAGAGCGGGAAACCCGTTGGTGTCTTCCAGACCCACGAGAGCGCGCCGCGCGTGCTCATCGCGAACAGCAACCTGGTCGGGCGCTGGGCGACGTGGGATCATTTCCGCGATCTCGAACGGCGCGGCCTGATGATGTACGGCCAGATGACCGCCGGCTCCTGGATCTACATCGGCTCGCAGGGAATCGTGCAGGGCACCTACGAGACGCTGGGCTCCGTCGCGCGGCGTCATTTCGGCGGATCGCTCGAGGGCCGGTTCGTGCTCACCGCCGGACTGGGCGGGATGGGCGGCGCGCAGCCGCTCGCCGCTACGATGCAGGGCGCGGCTGCACTGGTCGTGGAAGTGGACGAGTCCCGCATCGACAAACGGCTCTCGACACGCTACCTCGACCGCAAAGCCGGGAGCCTCGATGACGCTCTGGAGACAATTGCGTCGGCGGTGCGGTCAGGAGAGGCCGTCTCCGTCGGCCTTCTCGGAAACGCCGCCGATATCCTGCCAGCGATGGTCGAGCGTGGCGCAATTCCGGACGTGCTCACAGACCAGACGAGCGCGCACGACATGCTCGAGGGGTACGTCCCAGCCGGGATGCCTTTGACCGAAGCACTCGAGCTGCGACGGGCGAATCCGGACGAGTACGTCCGGCGCTCGACGGCGTCGGCGGTCCGGCACGTCGCCGCGATGCTCGAGATGCAGAAGCGCGGAGCCATCACCTTCGACTACGGCAACAACATCCGGACGGTGGCACTCGATGCCGGGCTGGAAAAAGCATTCGACATTCCGGGTTTCGTCCCCGAATACATCAGGCCGCTCTTCTGCGAGGGGAAGGGACCGTTCCGATGGGTCGCGCTGTCGGGCGATCCGACGGACATTGCTCGCACCGATGCGCTCGCGCTCGAGCTGTTTCCCGGGGACGACCATCTGAGCCGCTGGATTTCGCTCGCCCAGGAAAAAATAAAGTTCCAGGGACTGCCGGCGCGCATCTGCTGGCTCGGGCAGTCGGACCGCGCGAAGTTCGGGATCGCCATCAACGATCTCGTCGCGTCCGGTGAGATATCGGCGCCGATCGCAATCGGTCGCGACCACCTCGATACCGGCAGCGTCGCATCGCCCTTTCGCGAAACCGAAGGGATGCGCGATGGAACCGATGCCGTCGCCGACTGGCCGATTCTCAATGCCCTGCTCAATGTCGCCAGCGGCGCAACCTGGGTCTCGTTTCACCACGGCGGCGGCGTCGGCATCGGAAACTCGCTGCACGCCGGCCAGGTGATCGTTGCCGATGGAACTCCGGAGATGCGGGTCCGGCTCGAGCGCGTGCTGACCAACGATCCTGGTACCGGCGTCGTACGTCATGCCGATGCGGGTTACGAAGAAGCGATCTCCACCGCCCGCGCCCACGGACTTCACCTGCCGATGGGCTGATGCTCACTGCCGAGTTCAAGCCGTGGCACGTGCCGCTATTCCTGGCCAAGTACGCATATCTCACCGCCACCCGCCGCCCGATACTGGTGCACTTCGAGGTCACCACGCGGTGCAATGCCCGTTGCGGCTTCTGCGACTACTGGAAGACCGACCCGTCGGCCAAGGCGACCGAAGCGGCATCGTTCGCCGATGCGGCGCGCTTCTTCAATCCGATGCTCATCACTTTTACGGGCGGCGAGCCGACCCTGAGACGCGACCTCGAGGATCTGGTGGCGGCCGTGGACAGGGCGGTCAAGCTGAAGTACGTCACGCTGCTCACGCACGGCGGCATGCTGACCCCGGAGCGTGCGCGCTCCCTCTGGCAAGCCGGGATCAATCAGTTCAACATCTCGCTCGACTATCTCGACTCGCGCCACGACGAAGCGCGCGGAATCCCCGGCCTTACGGCGAAGATCATGGCGACGGTGCCGCGGATGCGGGAGATGGGAATCACGGGCATCCGTTTCAACACCGTCATCAAGCGCGATAATCTCGATCAGCTCCTGCCGATAGTCGAGCGTGCGCGTGAGCTGGGGTGCGGAGTCAACTTCAGCTGCTACACCGATGCCAAGAACGGGAACCGCGACGGGCTCATCGACGGTGACGACACCGGCTCCCTCGACGCAGTCGTCGCCCAGCTTCTCGCGTTCAAGCAGAAGAAGCGCGGCATCATCACCAATTCCGACTATTACCTCGGGCAGATCCCGCGCTACGTGCGCGGCGAAATCACCGAGCCGTGCCGGTCGGGGATGCGCACGATACACCTGGACCCGACCGGCCACGTCAAACGGTGTCCCGACTTCCCGCCTGATTTTCACTGGACTGCGTTTCGGAAGTACGAGCCGATAAACTGTAATGCGTGCTACTACGCTTGCCGTGGCGAGGCCCAGGCGCCTCTGCGCATTTCCCGCATCCGCGATGTCATGGCGAGCCCCGTCTGACCAGACGCGGCAGTGAGCATCTAAAGTGCAACTGCAGACTACCCGCTTCGTGCTCCCGGTGGGGCCGCTGACCGCCGCGTGCGAGTGCTTTTCAAACACCCCCAAAGCCATCAGCTGCCCCACCGACCGCTCGTCGCAGGTAGTCTTCAGTTGATGTTTTTTCCCCAGGCATGACCGACCTCCTGTTCGTAAACGCGTCGCAGGTCGTCACCTGCGCCGGCCCGGCGCGCGCTCGCAAGGGAAGCGAGATGGCGGACGCGGGCGTGCTATCCGACATCGCTGTCGCCGTGAGCGGCGGTCGCATCGCCGCGCTAGGCGCTGCCCGCGACCTCCTCCCCGCCTACGGAGGTTCAGAGGTAGTCGATTGCCGTGGGGGTGTGCTCACTCCGGGACTCGTCGACTCTCACACCCACGCCGTGTTCGGAAAGCCGCGCTACGAGGAGCACGAGCTGCGCGCGCAGGGTCACGACTACATGGAGATCGCGAAGCGTGGCGGCGGGATTCACGCATCGGTCGCGGACTTCCGGCACCGCGGGGAAGACGAGCTCTTCGAGCTGGCGGCTTCGCGGCTCGTACATCTCACATCATACGGTACGACGACTGTCGAGATCAAGTCCGGCTACGGCCTCACTGTCGACGACGAGCTGAAGGCACTGCGTGTCATCGACCGGCTCGCGCGCGAGCTATCCATCAGGATAATTCCCACGTGGCTTGGCGCGCACGAGATCCCGCTCGAGTTCAGATCGAGCGAGGCGCGTCGCGCCGAATTTCTGGACCTTCTCTGCGAGATCATGCTGCCCGCGGTCCAGAAGCAGGGGATCGCCCGCTTCGCGGATGTCTTCTGTGAGCCGGGGGTTTTTACCCTCGACGAGGCCCGCCGAATTCTGACGGCCTCGAGGGGCGCGGGCCTTGGTCTCAAGCTGCACGCTGACGAGCTCAAGTCCTACGGTGGGGCCGTGCTCGCGGCAGAGCTTGGAGCTGCATCAGCTGATCACCTCGCGGCGATATCGGAAGCCGGGATTGCGGCGCTGGCCGCCTCGAACGTCGTCGCGACACTCCTGCCGGGAACGATGCTTTTCCTGGGTAAGGCCAGGCAGGCACCAGCCCGCTCGCTGATAGAAGCCGGCGCCGCTGTCGCGCTGGCCACTGATTTCAACCCCGGCACTTCGCCCACCGTCAATTTTCCGCTGATGCTGACACTCGGCGTAAGCCAGCTCAGGCTCACGGTCAGCGAAGCCATCATCGCGGCAACGGTCAACGGCGCGGCGGCGCTCGGACTCGCGGGCGAAGTCGGTCAAATCGCCCCCGGCTTCGCGGCGGATCTTGCTCTGTTCGAGGTGGGTGACCATCGCGAGTTGCCATACTGGTACGGCGCCCGTCTCTGTGTCGGGGCGTGGAGGGCCGGCGTGGCCTGTCGCCCCTATGGGGCAGAAGGTAAGTTGAAGCCTCTCAATCCTCACTCAATGGCTCGGCCATAGGGTGGGTTAAATCCGCGCAGCCGCCACTTAATGTCCAACGTCGAAAAGCTCAAAAAAAAGGCTGCTGAGTTCGAGCAGAAGAAGCAATTCGACCGCGCTCTCGAGTCGTATGTTCAGATCATCGAGCAGACGAAGGGGAACGAGGAGAAGGACGTTGCCATCTACAACCGGGTCGGCGACCTCTACCTGCGGCTGAACAAGACCGACCAGGCGGTCCATTATTACGAGCAGGCAGTCGATCTTTACACCGACGGCGGATACCTCAACAACGCCATTGCCCTCTGCAACAAGATCCTTCGCCATGCCCCCAAGCGAAATCAGATCTACTACAAGCTTGGGAAGATCAGCGCAAAAAAGGGCTTCAACAGCGACGCCAAGAAGAATTTCCTGGAGTATGCCGATCGCATGCACAAGGCCGGCCGCGATAGCGACGCCTTCCAGGCGCTCGAGGAGTTCGCCGACCTCTGCCCGGGCCAGGACGATATTCGGCTCATGCTCGCCGACCAGCTGGCGAAGGCGGGCAAGACCCAGGAAGCGGTCGAGCAGCTCCAGATCCTGCACGAAACTCTCGACGGCGAAGGCCGGTCCGCTGAAGCCGCCGCCGCGGTGAAGCGAATGCAGGCGCTCGATCCGTCCGTTCAGCCGCGACGAGCCAATGCGCCACGCACCGAGGAGAGCAACGGCCTCGTTTTCCTCGACATGGGTCACTCTCCGCCAAAGAGCCGCCCCAAGCTCGAAGGTCTCGAGCCGACATCGCTGGCACCCGAGCCTCCGAGCCGGCCTCGCACGCCGCCACACGTGCAGCCTGCGCCGGAAATCGACCGGCTTTCAGACATCGAGCTCGACACCCCAAGCGAGGAGCTCGAGCCAATCGAGCTGGATCCGGAACCGATCGCCGAGCTGGAGCATGATATCGATACGTCGATCCGCGACCTCGAGCTCGAGCCACTGGAGGGGCTCGAGACGCAAGCCGCGCCCGAGGCCTTCGACCTCACGGTTGATGAGCCGACCGAGCCCGTGGCCGAGCCTCAGGTCGAAGGGCTCATGGGCTCGATGAGCGAAGACGTTTTCCCGGATCCGCTCGTCGGTATGGATTCAAGGAGCATGGAGACTCCCTTCGACTCCACCGATCCGCTCGCGGGCCTCTCCGTGCTGGAGGACGAGCGGTGGTACGAGGACAATCCGCTCAAGGGCCTGACCAGCAAGGTCGACCCGGTGCTCGACCCCCCGGCGCCGCCGCCCGCTTCCGTCGGGTCCGAGGAAGAGACTCCCGATGAAGAGCCGGTAGACATCAACGCTCTCGAGCTCGAGGAGACGAGTGAGCCCGAGGTGGTCGAGGAGCCTGCCCCGAAGGCGGCGAAGAAAAAGGCGAAAGCGTCCGGGCCGCAGCGCAAGCATCAGCCGGAACCCGAGATTGAACCGGAGGAGGATGTCGAGCCCGAGCCGCTGAAGCTGGTCCAGGACGAGAAAACTTCTCTCCCGGCGGGAAAGCCCGCGGAACCCGAGGAGCCCGCGCCGGCCGAGCCGCCGCGCTCCGACCGGAAGTTTCCGTTCAAGCCGTTCAAGCGAACGGCGCAGGCGAAGCGAGGAACACCGCGTTCCACCCCGCCGCGCAACGACGACAAGCTTGCGAGGACGCAGAAGCCCCGCGGCGGTATGCCGCAGGCGCCAGCGCGCCCGAAGGCTTCCGGAGGCGACGCGGACTTCGTCGATCTCGCGGACTGGCTTCGCGAGGACTCGGCTCCACGCTCGACGCGCATGGTCGCGGCGGACGACAAGCGCATCGGTGACGAGCAGGCGGATTTCGGCGACATGCTCGAGAAGTTCAAGGCGGGAGTCGCGGCCAACGTCGACGAGGAAGACTTCGACAGTCACTACGATCTCGGCGTCGCTTATCGGGAGATGGGGCTCATCGACGAGGCGGTATCCGAGTTTCAGAAAGCGCTCCGCGGAGCGACGCAGCGCATTCGCGCCTACGAGGCACTCGGGCAGTGCTTCATCGATCGCGCCGAGTTCGACGTGGCGATCACGGTACTCTCTCGCGCGCTACGCGAGCCCGGACTCGAGGACGACGACCTCATCTCTGTTCTCTATCTTCTCGGCTATGCCGCCGAAGAGAGCGGGCAGCCACGCGACGCGGCAGCGTATTACCAGCGGGTTTTCGCGATCGACATCGACTTCAGGGACGTGGGCGAGCGGCTGAAGACGATGTCCAAAGCCGCCACCAAGTGAGGACCGTAGAGGACGAGGGGCGGTCCCCGACGGTGAGCCTCCCCGCGGCGACGGGCGTCACTCTCCAGAATATCCAGGCGCCTATTCGCGAGCGGCTCGACCAGGTGTCCCGGACGATGGGAAGCATCGTCTCGAGCGAGCTCCCGCTCGTCGGTCAGGTCAGCGCCCACCTGCTCGCCATGCGCGGCAAGATGTTCCGGCCGACACTGCTGCTTCTCTCGAGCGACGTCGCCGGTGAGGGCGAGGAGAAGGCTGTTCGAATCGCCGCGTCGCTGGAGCTGATTCATCTTGCGACGCTGGTGCATGACGACGCCGTCGACCACTCCGCGCTCCGCCGCGGAATGCCGACGGTCAACGCGTTGTTCAGCCACCAGATCTCCGTGATCATGGGAGACTTCCTCTATTCGACCGCGCTCACCGATCTCGTGGGGCTCGGCGATCTCGAGGCGCTCCAGGCTTTGACGCGCGCATCGACGGAGATGACACTGGGTGAGATGCGACAGCTCGCGGTGATCGAGCCTCTCGATTTCGGCGAGAGCGAGTATTACGACCTGATTCGCTCGAAGACTGCATCCCTGATGCGGGCGGCGTGCGAGCTGGGCGCGCTTTCTGGCGCGCGGAATTACCGCCGCGCGCTGGGAGCGTACGGCGAGAATCTGGGGATGGCCTTTCAGATCACCGACGATCTTCTCGATTATCGCGAGGTCAAGGAGACCACCGGCAAACCCTCGGGTCTCGACCTCCGTGAGCACAAGGTCACGCTTCCGCTCATATATGCCCTGCGGGACATGTCACCGAAGTCGCGGCGGGATGTGGAGCGACTCTTCGCGAGCGATGAGGTGACAGACGCGGACATCGCCACCGTCGTGCGGATCGTGGCGGAGAGCGGCGGCTTCGAGTATGCGCGCGCCCGCGGCGAGGAATTTGCCGAGCGCGCCCAGGATGCATTGTCGGATCTGCCCGACACCGCGGCGCGCGCCGCGCTCAGCGATGCGATATCATATGTCATGGAGCGACATTCATAAAATGCCACCACTACCACGGGGCCACTCGAGACACGGATCACTCTATCACGTGACCGTGCTCGCCGCGGGCTTCATCGTCGGCGGCCTCTTCACGCAGGTAGGCCGGAGATTTCTCCCGCCCGGAGCGGCGAAAGAGTTTTTCACCACTGGAGTAGCGCCGGCATTCGGACCTCTCTCCATTGATCTCGTCATCCTCAAGTTCGCCCTGGGCCCCGTCGTGCTCGATGTATCGCTCTTGAGCCTGCTCGGAGTCCTGCTGGCTTACCTGATAGCACGTTCGCTTTTCTAGGAGCTAATTATGTTCGGCAATCTGGGGTTTCCCGAGATCCTGATCATCATGGTGATCATCCTGCTTCTCTTCGGGGCCAAGCGCATTCCGGAGATCGCGGGATCGATGGGGAAGGGGATCAAGGAGTTCAAGAAGAACATCAACGAGGCGACGCGCGAGATCAACTCGGAAACGCAGCCTCCGCCGGCGTCGGAGCCCCGCCTCACCGCTGCCGAGCTGGAGCGGCGCAAGACCGCGGACGACGAAGCCGCGCGCTCGGCGCCCAAGCGACTGCTATAGCTGCTTCCTGCCATGTGCACGCTCAGAGGTTGGACGTTCTGAGATTTTCTCTCGTGCACGCGCCGTTTGACAGACTGTTCGGGGAGGCGAGGATATCCTCTTCGGCGCTACGCTCGCTCGGGCGGAGCCCCTAACTACGCTCCCTCGCTCCGCTCGGTCGCGGGTCTCCTTGGTCGCTCGCTTTGGAA
>JBGTEZ010000108.1:0-22855 GCA_041747535.1 Gemmatimonadaceae bacterium | reverse complement strand
GATGAGCGCGGCGGGGACGAGCGTGCCCGGGCCGAGAACCCGCCAGACGAGTCGCTTGCGCGCGCGCACTTCCTTCGTGTCGATCGTGACTGCGTCGCTGAAGAGCACCAGCGCGAGCGCGAGGGTGGCGAGGGTCCGGAGCTCAGGTGATGCGAAGCCGATGTCGACGAGGCCAAAGCCCCAGGGTCCGAGCGCCGCGCCGAGCGCGAGAAATACCGCGACGAGCGGAATGGCGGTGCGCTCGATCGCCCCGGAGAGCAGCGACGCGACCACGATGACCAGGCCCACGAGCGCGATGATGATGACGAACTGATCCATTGTCCTGTGTCATAACCTGTCGGCCGGGCTACCGGCAAGTGTGCGCGTCAAGCTCGTTCGAGCCGGTTCTGGCGTTGTATATTTGAGCTGGACACTCACCACGAATCCGATGCCAATGGACGAGAAGCCAAGCAGGAACGAAGACGAGTATTTCGCGCGCCAGAACGCCGACCTCATCAAGGAGATGCGCGCCCGGCTGGATACTGACCGGAAAAAGTCGGAGCAGAAGCAAAAGCTCGCCTGCCCTCGCGACGGCACCACACTGGTGGAGACGGAATCCGAGCACGTGAAGATCGACTCGTGCCCCAAGTGCAAGGGGGTCTGGCTCGACGCGGGGGAGCTGGAGCAGCTCAGCATCGTCAATCGCGGCAAAGGCGTCACGGGCGGAGTGCTGGGATCGCTGTTCAGGCGCGGCTGACCGTGGGGGCAGAAAAAAAAAGCCCGGCCACCGGCGTGGTCGGGCTTCGTTGTAGGCGGCGATCCAGCGTCAGACCAGAATCTTTTCTTCCCGTCGTCTGATCACACCGTAACACTCGCAGGCGGCCGCTTCCAATCCCGCTCGATCCGCGATCGTGATGGATCCCCGGCTGTGCGCCAGCAGCCCGTTCCGCTGGAGAATTCCGATGGCTACGGTGACGCCGGCGCGCCGGACACCGAGCATCTGCGAGAGGAATTCCTGGGTGAGGTCGAAGGTCGGCCGCCCGACACGATCGTGCGACATGAGCAGCCACTTGGCGCACCGTTGCTCGACCAGATGCAGCCGGTTGCACGCGGCGGACTGCGAAACCGTTTCGAAAACGATCTGGCTGTATCTATGGAGGAGGCGCACCAGCTCCGGGCAGTCCACGAAAAGCGCGAGAAAATCGCCGCGCCGGACTCGCCATGCGTGCCCGCTGATCTGGCCGATCCCCTGACAGTTCATCGTCGCGACACCGTTCAGGCCCGCGAGATCGGTGAAGCCATCATTTCCGATCGTCATCGCCTCGATTGCGTCGCCGTCGGAGAGTTGGGTGACGAGCGAGATCACGCAGTCCTCGGGGAAATGCACGTGCTCGATGGCGCCCCCCGGCACGAAGAGGATCTCCTTGGCTTTCACCATCACCAGCTCGCTCGAGACGAGGAATGACGCCAGCTCGTTGGGTGGAAGCAGTGCGAGCAGCGTGTTACGCGTCGCCGCCGGACTGCCGGTGGGTGGGACGCCGCCATTCCATTTGGGGCGAGTGAACGGCACTGCGAGCGTGGTCGACATGTGACGGGGCCTTGGGAAAGGCGGCCGCCAGATCGGTCGCAGAATTTGTAGAGAGGCACCGCGAACTTGGATGGAAAGGCGGCTACTTCAGTGTAGTCGATCACTTAATTGTCCGCTAGTGTACAAACCTCATCCGGCAGCGTGATCTGCCGAAAATGGGAAGTTTTCTGGAAAGGCTCCCCGACTGGCTGAACATTCCCCTGAGAACGCCACCACGTGGGCGTCCGGTATGGTAGAGAGAGCGTGGGTGTTGGCTCGGCCTCCCCATCAATCAGATTGGGGTCTCGCTGGAAAAAGTTCTGAATAGAGCTCAGCACTTGATAAGAAAACTACATCGGCTGATAAGAAATCGACGTTTCGCAAAATTGGATTGATTGCAAACGTTTGCGCTTCCTACTGATCTCTCGTTTTCCCGGGGCGCCTCATGAATGCCACGAAAGTTCTCGCGCTTTGGAGCATAGCCGCGCTTCTCCTTGGCTCCGGCTGTACCGACGCAGTCGGACCCACCGCCCGAGGGATTTCTCTACCGGTGCCGACGCATGTCTCAAAGACGGTTGGACCACCCGCGCCACGGACATACCGCCTTGGCTCGGCCCCAGGCGGAGCTGTGTATTTGAGTCAGTATTTGGGTGACACGTGGACAACACTTATCGCTTCTGGTGCAGTTGAGCTAATAGCAAAACCAAAACTTCCGGGTTCGACGAGTTCCGCCTACATATCGGGCGGCCCGGTTGGCGTGACTGGAAAGATCGACCCCCGCACCAGCCCCGGGGATGCGTCCTCCACGTGGGGATGTCAGACAACTTACCCGGTTTTGGACCGTGCGGATCTCCCGGGAAGGTCGACACTCTAAAGTTTGCGAATTTGGCGACTCCGCGCGCCATCCGTGGCCCGCTACCGACCAGCGGTTTGAACGAGTGCAGCACCACTAGTACTCAATGCCATGAGATAAACCTCTTTGATTATTCTGAGATTATTGAGCAACCGATCCCAGTTTTTCTTAACAAGCTCACGACTACTAAACACTCAGCGATTTTTCCGCACAATTCCAGCGCAATACAGTTCAAGGCCTCGAGGACTCCGGACTCGATTCAGGTCGGAAACGGAAAATTCCCGCACCCCCTCAAGATCACTCTCTGGAAGTGGATCGGGGCGGACACCACTCGTCTGGCCTCAAACAACTACTGCCCTTTTTCCCCGCCTTCACCGTTCCTTCACTGCAATTTTTATCCACAGGAAGCCGGCAGGATGGTAGTCAAAGCGTACACCGGTGGCTGGGAGCAAACCAATTCTGTGACGGTACAATGCCTCGTCAGTGATGGGGATTCCGCGTTGAATGACTACTCGTCGGACTATCGTGTCCGTCAGGAACTGCTAGACCTCTTGAAGCAGGGGAACGCCGATTCGTCGGTGACAGCTGGATGGAATGCGAGTAATCCTCGAGGGTGGCGGCGTGAGACGGCGATGGTTATTTGGCGCCTCGCAAACGGCGGTGCTTTTTATGTAGTGCCGGTGAACGACCCAAACGCCGACGCGTGCCACATAACCATTCCCAATTCCGCGGTCGACAACAATAACCCGCCGGTGCCGGGAGCGACTGTGCATGCGACAGCACACTCTCACATTGGTAACCCCGACGACGAGCTCTTCTGCAACGGGCCACTGTTGTTCAACGGGAAGTGGGTCCCCGTAGCAGAAAAGCCTAGTGATACCGCAGACGTGGGGAAGGTACGTATCGCCACACCTCCTCAGGACTCCTCAAGCGTCGCGAGTCCCGACGACTGGCGAAACATGTTCCAGCGTAACGTTCCTTCATACGTCATTTCCAAGAACGGCTTCGTGCATAAGCTTGACGATCTGGACGTTCTACCTTGGACTGATGTGCCGAAATCCCGCATCTACCGAGCTTTTGATGGGAAGACCAGCGCTGCTATGACAACCGCCGAAAAGCGGTGTACATGGGTGCCGAAATATCAAGGCTAGTCGTCTAATTAAGAGGGGGAATAACCGATGAAATATCTTCTCGCTGGGCTTCTTTGCGTGATGATTACGTCTGCATCGCGTGTCCAAGGACAGAGCCGCTGCCATGGTCCTGACCGCTACAGCGCTGTCTTACTTGCGAGTTTTCGATCCATGATGTCGCCCGCTGGGGCCCCTGTCCGAGCGCGTGTCTCGTTGCCTGTGGTGCCACCATCCGAGATTGTTCTTGTTGCCGACTCGGCAACGTGCGCGCGAGCAATCGCGGCAGCCGACTCGATGATGACCGTCTGGAATCCATCTGATCCGCCGGCGGCGAATACGACCCCGTTTTACGTCATGAGGGTCGGAACGTTTTACGCGGTTGCGGATTTGAGCGTGCCGCAGCCGAATAGCGAATTTGCGCCGGTGTTTGTCTTCGGACCGGCCTGGGTGTGGCGTGGAATGCTGGTAATGTAGGGTTTCCAACCCCGAGGCAGGTCGGATACAGGTCCATCAGAGAGAAGCCCCCATTCGTCGCTGAGTGGGGGCTTCGCCTTAGGGGAAGCTGGTCGACGACATGCTCGCGGCCAAACTGCAGCTCGCGAAAACTCGCGTAGGTCACGAAAAGATCGCTTTGCATCGGCGGACCCACGTGTCTAACGCCGGGGACGAGCTATTCTGTGAGGGTCAAAAACGGCACAAGGGGCAGCTAGTTCCGTACGCAGATAAGCCAGCGACACACTCGACGCGAACAAACAGCGCCGCATGGTGCCGAGAATCCAAGATTCGACTACGGCTGGAAGCCCAGACGACTGGGAGAATATGTTCGAACGAGAAGTCCCGTCGTATATCATCGCGAAGAACGGATTCGCCTATAAGCTTGATGATCTTGATGTCCTCCCATGGACCGATGTCCCCAAAACTCGCGTTTACCGGGCGTTTGACGGCCGGCGGTTACCCATCACAGACGCGGAAAAGCGGTGTACCTGGGTGCCAAAATACAATGGCTAATCGTCTATTTAAGAGGGGATTTTCCTATGAAACACTTAATCGCTGGCCTGCTTTGCGTCTCGATTACATCGGCATCGGCGGGTCAGGCACAAAACCCTTGCCACAGTCCTCACCGGCAAAGCGCAGTTTTACTTGCGGACTTTCGCGCGATGATGTCTCCCGCTGGAGCGGGAGTCCGAGCGAAGCTCTCTCTGCCGGTGGTTCCCGCGTCAGAGATCGTCTTAGTAGCGGACTCGGCGACGTGCGCACGAGCTATCCAGGCGGCCGATTCTATGATGACTGTCTGGAATCCCGCTGATCCGCCGGGTCCGACTACATATCCGATTTATGTACTGAGGATCGGAACGTCATACGCTGTAGTGGATCTGAGCGATAACAGTTCGAGCAGCGAATACGCATCGGTCTTCTTCTTCGGCCCTGGTTGGGTATTTCGCCGAATGTTGGCGATGTAGGGATCGTCCGGCCGTGTCAGGCTGACCCAAGAAGGACACGCAGACACGAGCCCCCATGCGTCCCGGCTGGAGGCTCCCGTTTTACGACAGACGCGTTGGGCGACCATCACACCGTATAGTAGTGCCCTTGTAGGTGGGGTTAACCGCCTTCGATATTTCCGAGGCAACCCTGAGTGTACAACCTCATCCGGCAGCGTGATCTGCCCGGTAAAGGAAGAAGCCCGAACGGTCCAGGACCGCTCGGGCTTCTTCGCCGTGATCGTTATCGGGCCGATGCAGGCCCGGCGCTCATTTTGTGAAGACGAGCTGCTGGTACGTTCTGCCACCGAGTGACTCCCGCATGGCGCCACGGTCGGCGAACTGCTGGCTGCGCTGCTGAACGGTGTTCTGGAGCGCCCGGTTCGCCACGGCGTCCTGCTTGTCGGACAATCCATCGAAGGCCGCCCAATTCTTGTATGTCGTCGTAAGCATGACATCGTGATCGCCGGGGTTCCGCGTTTCGGAGGAAGCGTAGATCGCGTAGTCCAGGATCAATCCAGCCGCCTTCTGCGCTTCCAGGTTGGCTTTGTACGGTCCGTTCAGATACTCCATGTATCTGTCGAACATCCCGGGCTTGGTGCGGATGAAGGAGACCGACATGACCGGGCCTTCGCGATAGGGGCGCGTCGAAGCTGCGGCTTGCGCTGAGGCGGTGTTCTGAGCGGCCGAGCCGAGGAGGAGCAGGCTGGCGGCAACGGGGAGCAGGATCGATCTCATGGAACCTCCGGACGGGTGGGTGTTTCGCGTCGGGAACGATCGTACACCCGGTGCCCGGCAGCAAGCGCGCGCGCTGTTTGAGCGGCTTACTTGTGTTCCACTACGCGCCCGAAGGGACTCGAACCCCTAACCTTCTGATCCGTAGTCAGATGCTCTATCCAATTGAGCTACGGGCGCAAAAACCACTGCGAACTGCGGACAAAACTGCGAACAACTGGCGGCGTACTATGCCGCTGAGTCAATCTATGAGCGGTACAAGACTCGAACTTGTGACCTCCACGATGTCAACGTGGCGCTCTAACCAACTGAGCTAACCGCCCCTGGCAGCCCGAGAGCGGGAAACGGGACTCGAACCCGCGACCCCAACCTTGGCAAGGTTGTGCTCTACCAACTGAGCTATTCCCGCGACAAACATTCGTTCGACGGACTCTTTTCCTAGCCATGGAGGTGAGGGGAATCGAACCCCTGACCTCTTGAATGCCATTCAAGCGCTCTCCCAACTGAGCTACACCCCCGGCATTTCCTGACGCCATGGATGCGCGACAGGAACCGCGAAGGATATCCAAGGGTAGTATCGATGTCAAGAAATTCGCTATGGCGTCAGAGCCAACGGCCGGTATCTTGCAGCGCTCCACAACCAAGAATTTCTGCTTCCGCGTCAATGCTTTCGCTGACGCGCGTTACAGGTTGTGGAATTACACTCATTCGCTCGCATTTGCTGGCCCCACAAGGGCCGCAATTCGCAACCAGAGTTTTCACGCAGTACCTGAGGTATGTACCAATGGCTGAAGTAAAGCGTCGCCGCAAAGCGGCCGTCGCCGGAATAGCGCCAAGCGAGCCGGAGAGGGATATCCTCGATCAGTATCTGTACGAGGTTAGCACCTATCCGCTGCTCAAAGGCACCGAGGAGATCGACGTTGCTCGTCGCATTCGCGCCGGAGATCCGGACGCGCTGCAGGAGCTCGTCCAGCGGAATCTCCGTTTCGTGATCTCCGTCGCGAAGAAATACCAGAACCGCGGCATGCCGCTCATCGACCTGATCGGTGAAGGCAACGTCGGTCTGCTCACGGCTGCCCGGAAGTTCGATCCGGATCAGGGTGTGAAGTTCATCTCGTACGCCGTGTGGTGGATCCGCCAGGCGATTCTTTCCTCGCTCGCCCGGCAGGGCCGCACCGTGCGCGTTCCTTTGAATCGGACCGCCGATCTCTCGCGCATCATCAAGGCGTCGGAGATCCTCCGCCAGAAGATGCGCCGCGAGCCGACCCCCGAGGAGCTGTCGAAGCTCACCGGCCTGTCGGTGGATGTCGTGCAATCGCTCGCCGCGCTCAACACCGGCGAAGTGCGGCTCGATGCGCCGATGGATCCGGAAGGCGATCGGTCTCTGATCGAGCGTTTCGTCGCCGACGAGATGCCCGACACCGAGGAAGAGGCGATGAATCGCTTCCTCAACGACGAGATCGAGACGGCGCTGTCGACGCTGCCGCCGCGGGATGCAAAGGTTCTCCGGCTGTACTTCGGGCTCGAGGGTGGGCGCGAGCACACGCTGGAAGAGATTGGCTCGCTGCTCGGAGTCACTCGCGAGCGAGTCCGTCAGCTCCGCGACCGGGCGTTGAAGCGGCTGCGTGAAGGGGACGTGGGTCGCGCGCTGGGGTCGTTCGCGGCGTAAGGCTCCAGGAAAACCGCAAAGGAAGGGACGAGCGCTTGCGCTCGTCCCTTTTTTCTAAACGGCGACTGACGAGCTGGTAGCCGCCAGGTTGAAAGCGGCCTGCCGGCAGCCTTACTGCTCTACGACTGTTCTTTTCTACGACCGTTTTTCCCCCTCGTCGGAGCCCGGCCACCTCGGTAAGCGAGACTTCCGATTATCTTGCGCCGTTCGTAACCAAGTACGGTCGCACAGTCGTAGGCCTCGCGGCAGGGAGCTTTCAGCCTGGTAGCAAATGGCTCGTCAGTCGCCGTTTCGACGTCGCGAGGCGGATAGACGCGCTTGTGCAACGCAAAGGAAGGGACGAGCGCTTGCGCTCGTCCCTTTTTTCTTTAACGGCGACTGACGAGCTGGTAGCGGCCAGGCTCAAAGCTCCCTGCCAGCAGCCTTACTACTCCACGACTGTTCGTTCCTTCTTCGGAGGCCCGTTCGCGAGCGATTTCAGGAGTCCGTTGAGCATCTTGCGGATCTCCACCACCTGGGTCGTGAGCGGGGTGAAGTCTTTGTTGGGAAGCACCCCGATGTCGCGAGCGACTGTCAAATGGTATTCGAGCTCAGACGCGGAGTTGAGCGCGTAACGCAAAAATCGCCCGAAGTCCTTTTCGCTCCCTTGGCTCCTTCCTTCCACGATATTCGCGGGAATGGACATGGCTGCCCGAATCAACTGGCTCGCAGGGACGAATAGTTCGCCCCGCGAATCCGTCCCGCATCTCTGTGAACGTTGATTGCCAACGCATGTGCCTTCCTCCACACGTGAAGTTTGCGGTAGTCGCTCATGGTGAAAACTCACCACAGTCAGCGAAACACCGCCATCGTTTTGTGCCTTTCGTAACGAACTGCAGTCGCACAGTCGTAAGCCTCGGGGCAGGGAGCTTTCAGCCTGGGAGCCAATCGCTCGTCAGTCGCCGTTAAGTGCGTACGCAACCTTTTCGAAACGTGTACGCACAGCCCTTCGAATCAGTGTTTGCCACGACTCTGCTGGCCCCTTTGCGCCGCCGCGCGTAACTTCACTTTTGTGATTAAGCTCGTCGACGTCCACAAATCCTTCGGCCCCAAGAAAGTCCTCGAGGGCTTCTCCCTCGAAGTCAACGAGGGCGAGACGATGGTCATCGTCGGATACTCGGGCACCGGGAAATCCGTCGCCATCAAGCACATCGTCGGTCTCCTCGAGCCCGACACCGGAACCGTCTGGGTGGACGGACAGGAAGTACCAACCCTCACCCGCCCCGAGCTCTACGCCCTCAGGTCCCACATCGGATACGTATTCCAGTTCGCCGCGCTCTTCGACTCGCTCAACATCGGCGAGAATGTCGCGATGGGACTCCGCAAGGAAGGAAAGCTCAGCGAAAGCGAGATGAAGACTCGCGTCGCCGAAGCGCTCGACCTCGTCGATCTCCCGGGGGTGGAGTCCAAATTTCCCGGCGAGCTCTCGGGCGGGATGCGTAAGCGCGTCGGAATCGCGCGCGCGATCGCCCGCCAGCCCAAGTACATACTCTACGACGAGCCCACCACCGGGCTCGATCCCGTCACGAGCGCGATCATCGACCAGCTCATGATCCGCATGCGTGAGAAGCTGCGGGTGACGAGCATCGTCATCACCCACGACATGCGCAGCGCCTACACCGTCGGGTCGCGCATCGCCATGCTCTACGAGGGCAGGGTCCGCCGGGTCGGCACCGTTGACGAGATCCAGCACACGACCGATCCGATCGTACGGCAGTTCATCGAAGGCAAGCCCGATCTCGACGACGTCGCGGTGGGAGTCTGAGCGTGACGACCGGCGACGGATCATCGCTGCCCACGCTCGTCGTGCATGGTCCGCGGGAGCGGGCGCGCACCGTCGTGCGAACGGTGTTCCCGCGCCGGAAATGGAAGATCGTCACCACCCGCTCCCCCGAAGAGCTCGACGCCGTTTTTCGCCGCGTGCTCGTCGATGCCGTTCTCGTCGATGTCGGTGCCGCCGACGAGGCAACGTGGAAAGCCGCCGCGCTGGCGGCGGAATTTCCGAGCGCTCCGTTTTTCGCGATTCTTCCGCTCCGCCCGTCCGACGCGCCGGTGGCCGCCCGCTGCGCTTCGCTCGGCTTCATCGACGTGATCGTCGAAGGCATTGATGACAACGCCGCCCGCGACCTGATCGTTCCGCACGCTTTCACGACGAGATTTCGCGAGGCGCTGCTCGATCCTCCGCCCGCGCTCGGCCTTGCCACCCCGCTCCAGCGCGCCACATGGGAAGTCATCGTTTCCCAGGCCGGCCGGCCGGTGACGACCACTCAGCTCGCAAAAGCCGTGGGTCTCAGCCGCGAGCACCTGAGTCGCAATTTTGCGCGGCCGGGCGCGCCCAATCTCAAGCGGGTCATCGATCTGGTGCGCCTCGTGGCGGCCGCCGAGCTCGCCAAGAATCCGGGACACGACATTCGGGACATCGCCCGGATCCTCGGCTTCGCGTCCTCGTCGCACCTGGCGGTGACCGCGCAAAGGATCTTTGGGACCCGGCCTGCATCACTCGCGAGGCTTCGGACTACCGACCTCATCGACCGGTTCGCGCAGGGGAGGACACGAAGCAGGGCATAGGATTGAGCTTCAGTTTGCAGTTGCGTCGCCGCAGGTAGTCTCGAGTTTGCAGTTGCAGTGTTCAGCGTTGCTTCAAAAAGGAGCTTGTGATAAATTTCACAAGCTAAGATTACCCCTCCGGGAAGGCACCCAGCCTCGCCCAACCCAGGCTCAGAACACCACCGATTATGGCCACTGAAACGATGCTCCGCCCCGGCGAAATCAAGGACATTCTGCTCCGCGAGATCGAGGCGGCAGACCTCCACGAGCTCGACGTAGAAGAGGTCGGCACCGTCCTCGAGGTGAAAGACGGAATCGCCCGCATCTACGGCCTCGGCAAAGCGATGGCCGGCGAGATGCTCGAGGTGACGTCGTCGGAGACCGGCGAAAAGATCACCGCCCTCGCCCTGAATCTCGAAGAAGACAACATCGGCTCGGTCGTTCTCGGTGATTATCTCAAGCTGAAGGAAGGCGACGAAGTTCGCCGCACATCACGCGTGCTCGAGGTGCCGGTCGGACCGGAGCTCATTGGCCGCGTCGTGGATCCGCTCGGACGCCCGCTCGATGACGCGGGCCCGATCAACGCCCGCCACACCCGCAAAGTCGAATCTGAAGCACCCGGCATCATCGTCCGCCAGCCGGTGAAGGAGCCGCTCCAGACCGGCATCAAGGCGATCGACTCGATGATCCCGATCGGACGCGGACAGCGCGAGCTGATCATCGGCGACCGCGGGACCGGAAAGACCGCGATCGCCGTCGACACGATCATCAATCAGAAGGGAACCGGCGTCATCTGCGTCTACGTCGCGATCGGTCAGAAGAATTCCACCGTCGCCGCCGTGGTCGAGAGACTTCGCCAGTCGGGCGCGATGGAGTTCACCATCGTCGTCGTCGCCGGCGCTTCCGATCCCGCTCCCATGCAGTACATCGCGCCGTACACCGGCTGCGCGATGGCCGAGTACTTCATGTACAACGAGGGGAAGCCCACGCTCTGCGTCTACGACGATCTCTCGAAGCAGGCCGCGGCGTACCGCCAGCTCTCGCTGGTTCTTCGCCGACCGCCCGGACGCGAAGCGTTCCCGGGAGACGTGTTCTACCTACACTCACGTCTGCTCGAGAGAGCAGCGAAGCTGAGCGAAGACCCATCGATCGTCGATGGCACCACGATTCTCAAGCCGGGCGGCTCACTCACCGCGCTGCCCATTATCGAGACCCAGGCCGGTGACGTATCGGCGTACATCCCCACCAACGTCATCTCGATCACCGACGGCCAGATTTTCCTCGAGGCCGATCTCTTCTTCTCCGGCGTGCGTCCGGCGGTCAACGTCGGCATCTCGGTGTCACGCGTCGGTGGCTCGGCGCAGGTGAAGGCGATGCGCTCGGTGGCGGGACGACTCCGGCTCGATCTGGCGCAGTACCGCGAGCTCGAGGCGTTCTCCTCCTTTGCGTCGGACCTCGACGCGGCGACCAAGAAGCAGCTCGAGCGCGGCGCCCGCACGGTGGAAATTCTGAAGCAGCCCCAGTTCCGCCCGATGGCCGTCGAGCACCAGGTGATGGTCATTTACGCCGTGACCAACGGATTGCTCGATCAGATCCCGGTCGCCGAGCTCAAGGAGTGGGAGCGCGGATTCCTCGAATACGCTGCTTCACAGTTCCCGCAGGTTCCCGAGCGCATCAAGGCGGACAAGGTTCTCTCAAAGGAGACCGAGGCCGATCTTCGTCGCGCGATCGAAGGGTTCAACGGCACACGCCAGAAATCTGAGCCGAAGAAGAAATAGCGAATGGCAAAAGGACGTGAGCTAAAGGGACGGATCAAGTCCGTGGAGAACACACGGAAGATCACGCGCACGATGGAGATGGTTGCAACCTCCAAGATGAAGCGTGCGCAGGACCGCGTCGTCGCCGCGCGCCCGTTCGCCAACTCGCTCGCGGAAGTGATCGCAAATCTGTACACGCCGGACCTCGCCGAGCGTTTTCCGCTTCTGCGCCAGCCGGCGACGATAAAGAAGGCGGCGGTGATCGTGCTCACGTCCAACCGCGGTCTGGCGGGAGCGTTCAACGCCAACCTGCTCAAAGAAGCGCGTAACCTCCTTCGCCGCCTCAAGGACGAGAGCATCGACCCGGAGCTGCACGTAATCGGGAAGAAGGGACTGGGCTACTTTCGCTATGTCGGGCGCGCAGTGGCAACGAGCCGCATCGACATCACCGATCGCCCGACGGCGGAGAACGCCGCAGAGATCGTTGATAATCTCATCGAGCGCTTCGCCGCGGCGGAGATCGACGCCGTCTACGTCGTGTACGCGAAGTTCAATTCGGCTCTTTCGACTCCGGCTGCCACGCAGACGATCCTTCCCGTCACTCCGCCGGAGCGCAAGGGTCCGCAGCCCGATTACATCCTGCTGCCCTCGGCAGAAGTCATTCTCACCCAGCTCCTTCCGTCCTATGTGCGCAACTCCGTTTATCGCGCGCTGGTCGAGACGGCGGCCGGTGAGCAAAGCTCCCGCCGCACCGCAATGAAGAACGCCACCGACAACGCTGGCGAGATGCTCAACACGCTACGCCGCACATTCAACCGCGCCCGTCAGGCGCAGATCACGCAGGAGATCGCCGAGATCGTCGGCGGCGCCGCTGCGTTACAGGGGTAATTCCATGGCTACTGCCGTCCGTACCGAGCGCAAGAAAGCAAATCCCAAAGAGCCGAAGAAGGCGAATTTCGGCCGCGTCGTTCAGGTCATTGGCCCCGTTCTCGACGTCGAGTTCGAGTCCGAGCACCTTCCCGAGCTCTACAACGCGCTGCGCATTCGAGGCAAGGCGGATTCAGGCGCCGACATCGACGTCGTGGTCGAGGTGCAGCAGCACATCGGCCGCAACCAGGTCCGCGCCGTCGCAATGTCCTCTACGGATTCAGTTATTCGCGGAATGCAGGTCGAGGATATGGGCTCGGCGATCACGGTTCCCGTCGGAGCAGCGGCACTCGGACGAATCCTGAACGTGCTCGGCAATCCGGTCGACAACGGTCCCGCGATTCCCGAGGACGTCGAGCGGTGGCCGATACATCGGCCCCCGCCCGAGTTCGCCAACCTAGAGCCGAAGACGGAGGTGTTCGAGACGGGCATCAAGGTCATCGACCTGGTCGCGCCGTTCGTGAAGGGTGGAAAGATCGGCCTCTTCGGCGGCGCCGGCGTCGGCAAGACTGTCATCATCATGGAGCTGATCAACAACGTACAGAAGGGACACGGCGGAAAGTCCGTGTTCTGCGGCGTGGGCGAGCGGACTCGCGAAGGAAACGATCTCTACCTGGAGATGAAGGAGTCGGGAGTTCTCGCCTCCACGGCTCTGATCTACGGACAGATGAACGAGCCGCCGGGAGCGAGACTCCGCGTCGGCCTTTCCGGCCTGACCGTCGCCGAGTACTTCCGCGACGTCGAGAACGCCGACGTGCTGGTGTTCATCGACAACATCTTCCGCTTCACCCAGGCGGGCTCCGAAGTGTCGGCGCTGCTCGGGCGCATGCCGAGCGCGGTGGGATACCAGCCGACGCTGGCGACCGAGATGGGCGATCTGCAGGAGCGGATCACGTCGACCAAGAATGGCTCGATCACATCGGTGCAGGCGATCTACGTCCCCGCCGATGACATCACTGACCCGGCGCCGGCAACCGCGTTCGCGCACCTGGACGCGACGGTTGTGCTTTCGCGCGCGATCACGGAGCTCGGCATCTACCCGGCCGTCGATCCGCTCGCGTCGTCGTCCCGAATCCTCGACGCGCAGTTCCTCGGCGACCGCCACTATAAGGTAGCGACCGACGTGCAGCGGATTCTGCAACGCTACAAGGAGCTTCAGGACATCATCGCCATTCTCGGCATGGACGAGCTATCCGAGGAAGACAAGCTGGTGGTTGGTCGCGCGCGCCGGATCCAGCGCTTCATGTCGCAGCCGTTCGCGGTCGCGGAGCAGTTCACGGGAATCCCGGGGCAGTACGTGAAGCTGGAGGAGACCATTTCATCGTTCGAGCGCCTCGTCGCCGGCGAGTTCGATCAATACCCGGAGCAGGCTTTCTTCATGCAGGGTGGAATCGACGGAGTAGTCGAAGCCGCCAACCGCCTCAGCAACGCCTAGCCGATGCTCAAGGTCTCGGTAATCTCGCCGGAGTCGGTGCTGTTCGAGGGGGAGGTGGATTCGGTCGTCGCCCCGGCCTATGACGGAGAGGTGGGAATTCTCACCGGCCACGCCCCGCTGATGGCTCTTCTGGGCGATGGGGAGCTCAGACTGGGGGGGAGCTCCGGCCGACGATTCACGGTGAGCGGCGGGTTCATGCAGGTTTTGAACGACCAGGTCCGGGTCGTGACGGAGAAGGCGACCTCCACCTAGCGAGTCGCCCCGACGGCCAGCGACCGATACACCGTATTTACCAGTCGTTGACTTCTGCGTTACCCGTGGCCTAACTTGTCTAGATAGCGTATTACACCTGGACCCTCCCGCTGATGGGAGCCTCTGGGTGTGCGCGTCTGCATCTCCGGCTACCTCGGACACCAAGGTCTCAGGTTACCCGGATGCAGCAGACCAGCGTCGCCGCTTCGGAAGTGAGGAACCCGCCTCACCACAGGTACGCGACGCACCAGATCCGAGTTTCACTCTCAGTGAGGTGTTGTATGGGAATGACAGGTAAGGTCTCTCGTTTCCTTGCGCTAGCAGGCGTCGTGCTCGGGCTCGTCCCGGCGGTCGCCGCTGCACAGGGGACAACCATCAGTGGCCAGGTGACTGGCACCGCCGGTGCACCAGTCAACGGCGCGAGCGTCAGCATCCCGGCGCTGCGAGTCGGCGGGTTCTCGGACGAGCAAGGGAATTACACATTCACGGTACCCGCGACCGCATCGGGTACGACGGTGACGGTGACGGCTCGCCGTCTCGGATTCCAGCCCAGCTCCGCGCAGGTCGCGCTCGCCGGTGCGCCCGTCGTTCAGAACTTCAGCCTTTCCGCCGCGGCGACCCAGCTTCAAGGAGTGGTCGTGACGGCGTTGGGCATGACGAGGGAAAAGAGCACGCTCGGAACCGCCCAGCAGCAGATCAGCTCGACAGAGCTCAACTCGACTCGCGCTCAGAATGTCGTGCAGCAGATCCAGGGCAAGGTGTCAGGGGTCCAGATCACGGCACCGGGTACGCAGGGTGGCTCGACCAACATCATCATCCGCGGTCAGAACTCGATCACGGGGAATAACCAGCCGCTGTTCATCGTCGATGGTGTGGCGGTGTCGAACGCCAACCGCGGCGGAGCTCCATTCACCAGCAGCAACACCACTTTCGACTACGGGAACGCGCTGAGCGATATCAACCCGGACGACATTGAATCGCTGAGCGTGCTCAAGGGACCGAACGCTGCGGCTATTTACGGGTCACGTGCCGCGAACGGCGTCATCCTGATCACCACGCGCAAGGGCGGAAATTCGGGCGGCCGGATGCGCGCGGACATAAACACCAATCTCACGTTTGAAAGCCCGGCTATTCTTCCCAGCTTTCAGAACCTGTACGGCCAGGGTGCGGAAGGCGAGTTCGAGTGGCTGGATGGCAACTACGGCGGCACCAATGATGGTGTCGACGAAAGCTGGGGCCCGAGGCTCGACGGACGACTGATTTGTCAGTTCGACAGCCCGGGCGCTGGAACTGCCGGCTGCACGCCGACACCCTGGATTGCCCAACCCGACAACGTCAAGGATTTCTTCCGGACAGGCGTTACCGCGTCGACGACGGTCGGCGTGAGTGGCGGGACCGAGCGTGTGTTCGGCCGGCTTTCAATGGGTGCCGACAACGTCAACGGAATCTTTCCGAACAACCTGTTTCAGCGCCGGACGGCGTCCCTCACCGGAACCTTCCGCGCCAGCTCACGAGTGACCGCTGACGGGTCAGTCCAGTACATCCACAACTCCGGACGCAATCGGCCGGGCGTTGGATACTCCGGCCGCAACCCGCTCCAGTCGATGTTCAACTGGTACGGCCGGCAGGTGAACACGGAATCTCTCAGGCAGTTCGCGAAAGGCGGCCTCACCAACGGTGGGCCGGCGGGCCGTGAGTACAACTGGAACTACAGCTATCACAACAATCCGTTCTGGGTGATGGAAGAGAACCCCCAACTCGACGATCGTGATCGCCTGATTGGATCGGTCGCTTTGAACTACCAGTTCGCGGAAGGCCTGAACGCATCGCTGCGGACTGGCTCAGACATCTACCGGCTGGGGGTCCAGCAGCTTTACGCGAAGGGCGCCGAAGATTTCGTCAACCTCGCGTACAACGGCGGCTTCCGCTTTGCCAATGACTACAGAAACGACAACAGCACGGATCTGACCTTTACCGGCACGCGCCGGCTATCCAGCTGGCTGGACCTCAACGCGGTCCTCGGCGGCAACCTTCGCCGCGAGTACTTCAACGGCAACAGCCAGCAGACGACGGGCCTTGTCGTACCGCGGGTTTACAATCCGTCCAATGCGGCCGTTGCACCGTCGATCGATCAACAGATCGTGCGTCGGCAGGTGCAGGGCGTCTATGGGTCAGCGGCCTTTACGATCAAGGACTGGTGGACCCTGGAAGGAACCGCGCGCAACGACTGGTCGTCGACGCTGCCACTCGGCGCCAACTCATATTTCTATCCTTCGGTCAATACTTCTATCCTGTTGACAGACGCAATCCCCAGCCTGAAGGGGACCCTGTTTAACATGGTCAAGCTCCGCGCCGCAATGGCGAGAGTCGGCAGCGACGCTCCCGTTTATTCCCTGGTGCCGGTTTTCCTCGGCGAGGCCCAGCGGTTCAGTGGTCAGCCCCAGTATCGTCTGGACACCAGACTCGCGAACGCGGATCTGAAGCCCGAGATAACGCGCTCCGACGAGATCGGTGCCGAGGTGTCGATGTTCGGTGACCGCGTGTCGATCGATGCCAGCTTGTACAACAAGGCGACGCGTAATCAGATCTTCGACGTCGAGATTTCCGGGGCCAGCGGCTTCGACCGGAAGTGGATCAATTCCGGTGAGATCAGCAACAAGGGAATCGAGACGCTGCTGTCGGTGAGGCTGTTACAGCCACAGTCACAGACTGGTCTCGCCTGGAATACCACTTTCAACTTTGCCCGCAACCGCAGCCGCGTTATCGATCTGGCGCCCGATGTCGAGACGATCGTCCTCGGAAGAGGCGGGTTCGGCGACGTGATCGTCGAGGCGCGCAGAGGCGAGCCTTACGGCGCGATTCGTGGGTACAGATATCTCCGCGATGCGGCGGGTAACGTCCAGGTCTCCGGCGGCTTTCCGCTCAGTGAGGACACCCTCGCCGTGCTGGGCAACATCCAGCCCAGCTGGACCGGTGGCTGGTCCAACCAGATCACCTTCGGCAACTTCGCGCTCAACACGCTGCTCGATGTCCGCCGCGGCGGTAAGCTCTACAGCGTCACCAACATGTTCGGCGAGTATGCCGGCGTGCTGGAGAGCACAACGCTTGGCCGCGAGAACGACTGGAACGACCCGGGAGTTCTGGTGGAAGGAATAGATGTCGCGACCGGATTGCCCAACACGTCCAGAATCACGGCCGAGGAGTACTACCACGGCTTGTTCGGATACACCGAGCGGTACGTCTACGATGCGGGCTACGTGAAGCTTCGTGAGCTGCGGCTGTCGTACAACCTTCCTGAATCCTGGGCCAACAGGATCCTGGGAGCACGGGAGGCGAACTTCTCGCTCACCGGCCGCAATCTCAAGATGTGGACGAATGTCCCGAACATTGACCCGGAGTTCGCTTACAGCAGCCGGAACGATCAGGGTATCGAGGTCAACATGTCGCCGAACCCACGCAGCATCGGCTTCAACATCCGGATCGTTCCATGACGCACTTCACTGGAGACGCCAGCACAATGAGTCATAAATACATTGGAATGAGATATAGACGCTTTCGACTCGCCGGTCTCGGCGCCGTGCTCCTGCTCGGCGTCGGTGCCTGCGACACCGATAAGCTGACGAACGTGAATGAGGATCCCAACAATCCGATCTCTGCTCCGCCGCAAGCGGTATTCACCTATGCCACTCGCGTGGCGATGCAGCGATGGTTCGGCAGCAATCCGACCAACATGCGTGGCCCGGTGCTGACCGCGCAGCACCTCGCTCAGGTTCAGTACCCGGACGAGGACTCGTACGCGCGCCTTGATGGCACCGTTACGGACAACAGCTTCATATTCACCTACGCCGCGGAGCTGAAAAACTTCCAGGCGGTCGTCAATGAAGGGAAGGAGGGCGCCCAGCCGTTGCTGTGGGGTCCCGCTCAGGTGATGCGCAGCCTGTTGTTCGGCTACGTGACCGATGTGTGGGGCGATGTGCCTTACTCCGAGGCGCTCCAGGGAGACCAGGCCGAGCCCATCATCCAGCCGGAATACGACTCGCAGCAAGCTATTTACACTGGCCTCTTCCGAGACCTCGGTGAAGCAGTGACGGCTATCGCAGGCGCGCCTTCGAGCGCGGTGACTCTTGGCGCCGCGGACCCGCTGTACGCAGGCAACAGCCTTCGCTGGCAGCGATTCGGTAACTCGCTTCGTGCGCGCCACGCCATGCGTCTGGCCAATGTCGATCCGACTACGGCGAGGGCAGAGCTGACCGCCGCGATCGCGGCGCCGGGCGGTCTCATCGCGTCAAATGCCGACAACGCCCAGATGGTCTGGCCCGGTGACGGCGTCTACAACAACCCATGGGCAGTCAATAATCGCACGCGTGACGATCACCGGTTGTCGGATCGTCTCATGGGCCAAATGCTCCCGAACAACGATCCACGAGTGCCGGTGTATGCCCAGCCGACAATCGCCAACACGAGCGCGTATGCGGGAATGCCCAACGCGCTCACGGCTGCACAGGCGGGTAATTACTCAACCACCTCGTCGCGGCCAGGAAGGGTTTTCTACGACACACCCAGATTCTGCGTCGTCAACTGTACTGGGCTTCCTGGAGCGCGGTTCCCGTCGTTCGTTCTCACCTACGCCGAGGTTTCGTTCATTCTGGCTGAGGCGGCAGAGCGCGGATGGATTGTCGGCACTCCGGCTGCGCTGTACTACGAGCAGGGCATCCGCGCGTCGATGGCACAGTGGGGCGTAACGGACGCCGCGGCGATCAATGCGTATCTCGCGCAGGCATCGATTGTCTATGTGCCTGGTACGGAGGGTCAGCGCCGGATCGCGCTGCAGAAGTGGATCGCTTTGTACAGCGACGGTGTCTCGGCATGGGCTGAGTGGCGCCGGACCTGCGTTCCTGCGACGGTGGTGCCGGGACCGGATGCTGTGATCAACACGGTTCCCCGCCGGTATCAGTATTCGATCCGGGAGCACTCCGTCAATTCTTCGAACGTGGACGCGGCGATCGCCCGGCAGGGCCCGGACGAGTTCACCACGAGGATGTACTGGGATTCCAATCCAACTGCCGCTCCGACGTATCCCGGAGCAAGCTGCGGCGTGCGCCCCTAAATAACGCGCTGCTTGGGTAAGAAAAAAGAAAGCCTCCCGGACTCGGGAGGCTTTCTTTTTTGCGCTGGTTTCCGGCGGCTACTGCGCTCTGGTCCAGACCAGAACCGAGCCACAGAGACGGTTCCCACGCTCCAGGTATTGAGCGGGTATCCCTGCGCTCGAGGGATAAAACTCGATTGCCGCGATCTGTGAGGGGTGGATGACCTCATCGAGCTCCGCGCCCGGTACCCGCTGTCCGTCAAGCCAGACCATTGGCTGACAGCCCCTGACGCGGATCGTATTTCCCCCTGACGCGGTCCGAATGACGACTCCCGGTACATTGCGAAACAGGTCGCTCGGGTTCGTTGGGCCCCGCTGGCGGATCTCGGGGGCCTCGAGAAACATGCCGAAGGCGGCTCGCTGTTCCTTTCTCTGGTAGTACTCGCGCAGTCTGGTCTGATCGTTGGCGGCAATCATGACGTCTTCGAGGTCACTGACGTTCTGCTTGAGAACGATGTCAAGCGCCTGAGAGGTCGCGTTTCGGGTGTCGACCTCGAAGTACTGCATCGCGTAGCCAAGTCTCCGGATACGCAGCGGAACGATCCCGGCCGCGACGCCAGTGAGCAGAAACTTGCCATCGGCCGTGGTGATGACGAACTGCTGGAGCTTTTGTCCGCTGATGACACCGACTTCTACATCGGAAACCGGTGCGCCTCCTACCTCCCTTACGGTGCCGCTGACGACGGGACCGGCGCTCGGAATTGTACGTACTTCCTGCCCGGCGAGAGTGGTGGCGACGAGAGCAAGTGCGGGGAAAAAGATTCTGGCTGCGACCATTAAAAGCTCCTGAATGATACCGCTCCCGTAGCGTGGGTACGGTGCAGGGGTTTGTCAAGCGAAAGCCTGGATCGGCCAACACCCGATTCCCCGTGAAGCGCCGCGACCGCGTCTGGCTTGCGAATTGCGCGACCAACCCCGTAACATCCTCTCAATCAATCGCTTATGGCCGACAAATCCCACCCACCCATCCTCGTCGTTGACGATAATCCGGACAACGCCAACATTATCCGGGACTATCTCGAGTCAAAGGGCTACCCGATCACGGTTGCCTACAACGGGGATGAGGCCCTCAAGGCCTTCGGAGAAGTGAAGCCAGCGCTGGTGCTCCTGGATGTGATGATGCCCGGGCGCGATGGATGGCAGGTCTGCCGGGAAATGAAGCAGCACCCGACCCTCGGAAAAGGCGTCCGCATCGTGATGGTCACCGCCCTCTACGACTGGGTCAACAAGCGGCAGGCGCTCCAAACCGGCGCCGACGATTTCGTCGAGAAGCCGTTCGAGCTGGCCAAGCTCGCCGCCGCCGTCGAGCGAAACGTGAAGCTCCTGGCGCCGACCTCCTGAGCGTGGACTACCACCAGCTGCTGCGGGATTCGCTCACCCGCCTCCCCACCGTCGCGGCGACAATAGACAGCGTCAGGAAAGCGATCCAGGACCGCGGCGAGATCGTGATCCTCTACTTCAATTTCGACCGCTACTCCAAGGTGGAGGAGATCTACGGCTGGGAAAAACTGGACAGCGTGCTCGAGACGACCGCCTCGGCCATGCGCGACTTCCTCCAGCAGAGTCCACTGGCTTCATCCCGGCTCATGGTCGCGTTCCCCAACGACGACGATTTCGTCTTCTTCCACGTTCCGCAGGAAGACACGGTCGCTGCAACAGACCCCGAGATCACCGAGCTGATGACGGGGCTCAAGGAAGCGATCTCGATTCAGATCGAGCAGGTGCATGGCGAGGACATCGCCGCGCTCTTCGACATCTTTGTCGGGCGGGCGCTGGTCGTCTACAACCCGAAGCTGAGACTCGAGCGGCAGATCTATCGCGGCATCCGCGAAGCCGCGAATGCGTCGAAGAGCCTCGAGCACCGTGAGGAGGCGCGCAAGGTATCCGACCTGCGCGAGACGCTCCGCGACCGCGGCCTCTACATCGAGTACCACCCAATCGTCGTCACCGACGACCAGCGGGTGTTCGGCTACGAGGCGCTGGCGCGCGGCACCATGCGCAGCATGCGGAGCCCGGAGGTGATGTTCGAGATCGCCGCCGCGTCGGATCTGATCTGGGATCTGAGCCGCCTCTGCCGCGAGCGCGCAATCGAGGGGATGGGAAAGCTGCTCAAGGATGGCGAGCTGCTGTTCATCAACGTGGACCCGGCGGATTTCGCCGATCCTTCATTCGATGTCGACACGTTCCAGGTGAAGGATCCGACGCGGGTGGTGATCGAGATCACCGAGCGCACCGCGATCAAGGACTACCCAAAGTTCCGCGGCCGGCTGAAGGAATTCCGCGACCGCGGATACCGCTTCGCGGTCGATGATGCCGGGTCGGGCTACGCCGGCCTTGGCTCAATCGCCAATCTGGAACCGGACTTCATCAAGCTCGATATTTCCCTCATCAACTGCATCGACGCGAATTTCATCAAGCAGAACCTCGTCGAGACGATGGTGCGGTTCGCCGACGAGCACGGGGCGAAGGTCATCGCCGAAGGAGTCGAGCGGAAGGAAGAGTATGAGATGGTGAAGTCACTGGGCGTACACCTCGTCCAGGGCTTCTACGTCCACAAGCCGAGTCAGAACGCCGTCGGGCACAACCAAAAGCAGTCGGTGCGGATCGCCCCGGTGCTCACCGACCAAGCAGCTCCCTGACGAGATTGAACGAGCGCTCGGCAGCGCCGAGCCCCTTCTCGACTGTCAGTCGTGCCGCCGCTCCGGCGGTGTCACGCGCCTCTCTCGATCCGAGAAGCTCGCCGAGTCGCCGCGCGAAACTGGCTTCGTCCGTAACGACGTAAGCTCCGCCGGCTGCAAGGAGCGCGGAGGCCTCGCGGCTTTTTCCGTGTCGCGGTCCGAACAATACCGGCGCGCCGAACGCGGCCGGCTCGAGGACTGAATGCAGGCCGGCTGCATGAAACCCGCCCCCGACATACGCGACATCGGCCAGCGCATAGAGATCGCCCAGCACTCCGTACCGGTCCACGAGGACGACGTCGCCCGCGCCATCCCTTGCGTCTGAGATGCGCGACAGCGTGAGGCCGTTCGATCGTGCCCAGTCTTCAACGCTCTTCAGGTGGTCATCGCTCACCTCGTGCGGAGCGATGATGAGCCGCGCCGTCGAAGTCCGCTTTCTGATCTCCAACCAGGCGGGCAGTAACGCCACCTCGTCCGCGGGCCAGGTCGAGCCGGCGACGAGGGTAGGAGCGCTCGAGCGAAGCGATTGCACGAGTGGCGGCGGCGACGCGGTTGCGCGCTTCCAGACCTGGTCGTACCGGGTGTCGCCCGTCACGGTGATCCGGTCGGCGTGCACTCCCTGTTCGCGGAGCCGCGCCGCGTCGTCGTCGCTGATCGCGCCCA
>JBGTEZ010000107.1:0-5033 GCA_041747535.1 Gemmatimonadaceae bacterium | reverse complement strand
GCGGGAGTGAGCCGAGCGGCCTCGGGCGGCGCGCCTTCAGCGTTGGCGGCCGCGTAGCGCGCGAGGACCGTGCGGTGAATATCGCGCGCGTCCTCGAGGACTTCGCCGGCCAGCCCCAGTGAACGCGGCGAGATTATGAACGGATAGGCCTGATCCCCGCCGGCGGAGCCGTGCGCGCCTACCTGGTCGTCGAACGAGATGATGTCGTGCCCGTCGTAGGCGCCGAAGAGCACACAGTCACCGGCGTTGGGCTGGCTCACCAGTGATTCCACCGCTCGAACGACGTAGGGCTCCGTGCCGAAGACCGCCAGGGGGTTCTCACCGGCGGTCACCTCGATCTTCCCCTGGTGAAGAATCCCCCGCCCATACCTGCTGGCGAGGTTGATTCCCTTGTCCGTCATCGTCGCCACGAGCCCGATTCCGTCGTGTGCGACGAGACTCGCGTAGAGCCGTGCCCAGCGCGGATCACCCATGATGCGATCGAGCGTCAGTCTTTCTTCGCTCGCGGCGAAGTACACCAGCGCGAGGCACGAGCTGTACGTCACCACTACGTCGTTGATCTTGTCGACTCGGTATTTCTCGGGGAGGATGATCTCTCGAAGGCCGTAGTGGCTCCTGAGCCAGTCGCGAAAACGGCGTATCAACCTTCGCGCGCCGAATGAGGCGGGGGTGAGCTGGGCAACGGCTTCCACCACCTCGGGACCGACGTCCGAGTATTCAGAGTCTTCGGCGTAGCTGGCGAGCGAGCGCGGTCTGGGTTTGTCCGTTGCCGGCGCCTCATCGAGCAGCCTCTGGACAGTCGCACCGAGCGACTCGCCGTAACGGACACGATAGCTCAGGGCTGGTGTCATGCCGTGGTCGGACAGGATCACCAGATCGTATCCGCGGCCCCCGGCGACCTGGGCCATTCGCCAGATCTCGCGGATGCGCGAATCCGTACGGCGGAGATCCGCCAGCGCTTGCTTGCTTGACGGTCCGAAGTGATGAGCCAGCTCGTCGTACTGCATGAAAGTGCTGTAGATGACCGGGACGCCCAGATAAACGTCGAGCAGGATCACCATCGTCTGCAGCTCGCGGATCACGACATTGCTGAGGATCCGAATGAAAGGAAAAATTCCCTCCGAGTGAGTTACGCGTCCGGCGAGCTCACCCCGTGCGCGCTCCCACTCCTCGAGCAGCCACTCGAAAGCACCCTGAAGGACCATGCGCGCCATCCGGATCGGATGGAGCAGGATGAGAAATGCCATGCGCGTGCCGCCGAGCCGGCGATACACGGACATCTTTTCTCTGGTGGCGACCGTGAAGGCAACTGTCTGCGCATCTCCGTCGAGAAGATTCACATAGCTGGATCCCCCCGCCAGCGCGCCGGGGGAGTGAATGCGGTCGCGGATGTACTGGACACCGTGCGGCGCGTTGCAGGTGATCACCTTTCGCGCCGTCCGGTCATAGAAACGGAACGCGGGGATGCCTCCGTTTTCGCCGTGGAACATCCCGGCCTGGCAATACGGAGTCGCCGAGGGAAGACCGCAGAACCAGCGCCGCAGCTCGAAACTCTCGCCCAGGAGCCGTGCGATGGTGGGGCAGTGGCCACGATCCAGCGCGCGCATCAGATCCGAGTAGGCGAGCGCGTCGATCTGCAGCATGATCAGACCGCGCTGAGGCGGTCGCGGCCGCTTCTCTCGCGCGAACGCGCGGTACTTGTTGCGGTAGTACCACCGCAGCAGCGGACCGGCTCTCGGGCGCGCGCGGCGCTCCGTCAGCCCAGCAGGCGCTCTATCTGGCGTAGGAGCTCACGAATGGGAACGGGCTTCGTCAGGACATCGGCGCAGCCGGCTGCAAGGCACCTCTCGCGCACCCCGCCGCCGGTGTGACCGGTCATCGCGAGAGTCGCGCGCGGCAGCTGCCCCGACTGACGCAGTGCGCTGAGAACGTCCAGGCCACTTCCATCGGGTAGCGTGAGGTCGAGAAGAATGAGATCGATCTGCGTCCTCTTGCCGAGATCAATTGCATCGGCCACCGTCCGAGCCGAGTGCACGTCGTATCCGGCTTCGCCAAAGAGCACCGCGAACGCATCGGTCACGAGTGAGCTGTCTTCGACGATCATAATGCTGGCCGCCACTAATCGCGGGGCGGATTCAGCGGCAGCGTGAAGAAAAAACGGCTTCCCTTGCCGAGCTCGCTCTCCACCCAGATCCGGCCGGAGTGGAGCTCCACCAGCTTGCGCGCGATGGCGAGACCGAGCCCGGTCCCGTGGTGCGGACGCGACGGCGATGAATCCACCTGCGCGAACTCGCGGAACACGAGATCGTAGTGATCGCGGGCGATTCCCCTTCCCGTGTCTCCGACTTCGACGAGGAGCTCGTCACCGTCCGGGCCGCGGCGCGCGAACTTGATCCAGATGCGTCCGCCGTCGTGCGTGAACTTTATGGCGTTGCCAATGAGGTTGCCGAGCACGTGCTTCAGCTTGTCCCGGTCGGCATACACCGGTGGGATATCGTCGCCGTTGAGTCTCTCAATGGTGAGCCGCTTCTTCGCCGACAGTGCCTCATTGAGAAGCTTTACCTGATCGACGACTTCCGTCATCGAAAACTCCGTGCGGATGAGAGCCACCTGATCGCTCGCGCTCCGGACGTACGTCAGGATCTCGTCAATCATGTCGATCAGCTGCTGGCCGCCGTTCACTATTCCCGACACGCTGTCCCGCTGGCGCGGATTGAGCGAGCCCAGCATTCCCTCACGGAGTATCTCGGCGTGAGTGATTATCGCCGCGAGCGGAGTTCTCAGGTCGTGGGAGATGTTGGACAGAAACTGCGTCTTGAGTCCATCGCGTGACTTGAGCTCGTCGATGGTGCGGCGTGCTTCTTCTGCCTGCGCTTCAAGGGCCGCGAGCCGCTTGTGCAGTGCCGCGGAATCGAGGCCGTCTGACATGCTCATATTGTAGTCGTGGTCGCATCCGTTGCCAACGCGTCGGACTCCACCGCGTCGAGCAGCTGCTGCCGCCTGAGCAGCGACCAGTATCTTCCTCGGAGCGCCATCAGCTCGCCGTGCTTCCCCTGTTCGACCAGCGTTCCCTTCTCCAGCACGATTATCCACGACGCGTCGCGGATCGCGCTGATGCGGTGCGATCCGATGAGTGCCGTGCGCCCCGCCAGAGCTTCCCTGAGCGCGCGCAGGATTTCCGCTTCCGTGTGCGTATCGACCGCCGACAGTGCGTCGTCCAGCAACACGATGCTGGGCTTCCGCGCCAGGGCGCGAGCGAGAGCAGCCCGCTGCTTTTGCCCTCCGGAAAGGTTGATCCCCCGCTCGCCGAGGATCGTCTCATATCGGCCGGGAAACTCGTCGATGGTCGTTGCGAGCTGCGCGACCCCCGCCGCCCACGTGGCAGCGTGTGGCTCGCTGGTGCCATACGCCAGGTTGGAGTCGATGGTATCGCTGAACAGCAGGCTCTCCTGCGGCACGAACCCGATTTCCCGCCGCAGCTCCGCGGGCGGAACGGTTCTGGTCACTACGCCGTCGACCAGGATCTCGCCCTCCTGCGGATCATAGATTCTGGGAATCAGATCTATCAAGGCACTCTTGCCACTGCCTGTTGCCCCGACAACTCCCAGCGTCGCGCCGGCGGGAACAAAAAAGCTGACGTTCCTGAGCACCCAGCGCGGGGCGGATGAATCGTCGGACGGATAGTGGAAACCGACGTTGCGAAACTCGATCGTTCGGCCCGACGTCGCCGGCGGCAGCTTCGCCTGAGGCGCCTCGGCCCTGATGGTGGACGTCACATCGAGGATTTCGGCGAGACGACCCATTGACGCGTCGCCGCGCTGAAAGAGATTGACGACCCAACCGAGGGCAATGAGTGGCCACGTGAGCATTGTGAGGTACAACCCGAAAGCAACGAACGAGCCGACAGAGATGACGCCCCTCAACGTCAGCGCCCCGCCCAGTCCCAAGACAATGACTGCTCCCAGTCCCCCGAAGAGGGCGAAAAGGGGATTCAGCGTCCCCCACAGCCGCACCAGGGACATGTTCTTCGCGAGATACTCCTCGTTGACCGCGCCGAAACGGGCGATTTCCGCTGCTTCCTGCCTGTAGGCGCGCACTATTCGGGCGCCGGTGAGGTTTTCCTGAGCCCGGGTGGTGAGGAGGGAAAAATGCTCCTGCACCGCCTCGAACCGGTCGTGAATGGCTTTCCCCATCCGGATGGTCAGGATTGGGAGCATGACCATCGGCAGCAGCACCATCAGAGTGAGCGTCAGGTCGATGCGGACCATGAAATAGAGCGCGAACACCGCGCCGGTTATCGTGTTAGCCAGGTACATCACCGCCGGCCCGACGGCCATCCTCACTGCTCCCAGGTCGTTGGTGAGGCGCGCCATGATGTCGCCGGTTCGGGTGCGCGAGAAGTAGGCGGCATCGAGGCCCGCCAGGTGGGTAAAAAGGTCGTTGCGGAGGTCATACTCGATCCTCCGGCTGACTCCGTTCATCAGCTCGCGCATCCAGTACCGCAGAGCTCCGCCGGCTACGGCGGCGACGACAATGAGTGCCGCCACCTGCCAGGCCGTCCGAAGCGGCGCGTTGTTGCCGATTGCGTCAATGCCTCGTCTCAAGAGCCAAGGTATCACGCTCGCGATTCCCGACGACGCGACCACGATCACCAGACCGATAGCGAGCTGTGCCAGGTAGGGCTTGTAGTACGGCGCGGCGAGCCTGAGGTTCTTCATAGGTGGCATGTGGATTGCCGTTCGTAACCCGTTGGTCCGGGAATCCGGACCGTTTGTCACACGATGAGGAGGCTTAATGTTCCAATATATTCCGCGCCTTACTGCTGCGCTCTCGCTCGCATTTGTCGTCGCAGCATGCGGCGATAGCAAGACCGGCGACACGCTTGCCCAGGATACGTCGCTCAACCGCGACATCCAGCTGGCGAACCGCGACAGCGCCGCGCAGCCGTCATTGACCGACGTTCCGGCGGGTACACCGACGCCGACGACGTCCGCTCCACGCACCACGCCGGCGCCGAGAACGACGCCGCGCGC
>JBGTEZ010000106.1:0-10384 GCA_041747535.1 Gemmatimonadaceae bacterium | reverse complement strand
TGGCATTGGCGGGCGCGGACGACTCGCGCGCGTGGGGCGGGCGCATACTCAATCGCCGCTTCGCGGGCGGCGCGGTGATGTACCGGGTCCAGCTCGCGGAAGATGTCGTCGTGGAAGTCGAATCCTCGAGCGGAACTGCGCGGGAGGGAGAGCTCGTCGCCGTCAGCGCCTCGGGTGGTCCCTTCCCGATCGTGCCGCGATGAGATCGTCGACGCGCCGGCAGAGCTGGTTGATCGCCCTGCCGGTGATGCTGCTTCTCATATGGACCGTGATCTTCCCGAACGCGGCGGTGATCGTCGGCAGCTTTGAGAACGGGCTGGAACACTGGCGGGAATTCGCGGCGAGTCCGGCCGACCGTGAAGCGCTCCGAACGAGTCTCGTCATTGCCGTCGCGTCCGTTTTTGCATCGCTCGCCATCGGCGTACCGCTCGCCTTTCTCCTCAGCCGCTTCGAGTTTCCGGGGCGCAGGCTTCTCCGTGCGGTCGCGACGCTTCCCGCCGCGCTGCCACCTCTCGTCGGCGTCATCGCTTTTCTCTTTCTCTATGGGGAAAGCGGACTCGTCACACGCGGCGCGCAGCGCGCGCTCGGAATGGCGGAGGCGCCGTGGAGGCTCAAGGGCGTTGCCGCGATCGTGTTCGTGCACGCGTACACGATGTACGTCTACGTATTTCTCTTCGTCTCCGCCGGACTCGAGCGCTTCGACGCCACGCTCGATGAAGCCGCGTCAGGGCTCGGTGCGAGCACGTGGCAGCGGCTCCGGCGTGTCACGCTGCCGCGGTTGATGCCCGCCGTCGCCGGCTCGATGCTGCTGGTGTTCATGAACGCGCTCGGCTCCTTTTCCGCGCCGTACGTGTTCGGGGGCGGACTTCGCGTGCTGTCGACCCAGATCCTCGCGTCCAAGATCAACGGCGCGATGGGGCTGGCGTATGTGGAGACCACGGTGCTGGCGCTCAGCGCCGTGGCGGGTCTGCTGCTGTTCCGCTGGATCGACCGGAAACGCAAATACACCCTGGCTGGCAAGGGTGGTCGCACGCGCCGCGTGATCCGGTCGCGCCGGGCGCAGGTCATGACGGCGACCGCTGCCACGCTGATAGTCGTCACGCTGGTGCTTCCACACCTGATGGTGATACTCGTCTCTTTTGCGCGCGACGGCGTGTGGACGACCCAGGTGCTGCCGCCGGAGTACACACTCGACAACTACCGTCGGCTATTCTCGGAGCCCGAGCTGTGGCGTCCGATCACGAACAGCGTGTCGATGGCACTCATCGCCACGGCGGCGAACCTCGTGGTGTGCTTCCTCGCGGCCTACCTGATCGTACTTCGGCAGTTCAGTGGACGGCGGCTGCTCGAGCTTCTCGTCGCGCTGCCGTGGGCGATTCCCGCGACGGCGATCGCGCTCGGCCTCGCCGCGACGTTCAACCAGAATGACCTCCTGTCGGGCCGCGTGCTGCTCGTCGGGACGTTCTGGATTCTTCCACTCGCTTATTTCATCCGGGATATCCCGCTGGTGGCGTCGGCGGTGGAGGGTTCGCTGCGCCAGATGGATCCGTCACTGGAGGACGCGGCGCGCGGCCTTGGCGCGTCGTGGCTGTTGACGATGCGGCGCGTGATTCTTCCTGCCGCGCGGCCGGGACTGGTGGCGGGTGGGCTTCTCGCGGCGGTCACCGCTGTCGGAGAATTCGTTGCCAGCGTCGTCCTCTACACTCACGCCAATCGCCCGATCTCGATGGAGATTCTCGCGCAGCTGCGCGCGCTCGCGTTCGGAACGGCCGCCGCGTACAGCGTGCTGCTGATCATGCTCGTTCTCGCGATGACACTGGCCGCGAGGTCGTTCGAGGAGCGCCTTGCCTGACCAGCGGCCGAGGGTAGTGATCATCGGCGGCGGGTTCGCCGGAGTCGCGGCTGCGCGAGAACTGCGGCGTGCGCCGGTTGACGTCACGGTCGTCGACCGCACCAATCATTTCATCTTTCAACCGCTGCTCTATCAGGTGGCGACGGGCGCCCTGGCGCCGAGTGACATCACCGCACCAATCAGATGGATTCTGCGGCGGCAACGGAACACGCGCGTCCTGATGGGAGATGTGAGAAGGATAGATCCCGCTGCCCGGGCGATATTCATCGACGATGCAATGCGGGAGATTCCGTATGACTATCTCATCGTTGCGCCTGGCGCTCGCCACGCCTATTTCGGCCACGACGAATGGGAGCCATACGCGCCGGGACTCAAGGCGATCGAGGATGCGTCGGAGATCCGGCGCCGGTTCCTGCTGGCCTTCGAAAACGCGGAGAAGTCCGATGATCCGCGGGAGCGCGAGGAGTATCTGACCTTCGTGGTGGTTGGCGCCGGACCCACGGGAGTCGAGCTTTCCGGCGCGCTGCCCTTCATCGCCAGGAAAGCGCTCGCCCCCGATTTCAGGAACATCGACACGCGGAGCACGCGGGTGATACTCATCGAGGCAGGACCGCGGATACTGCCTTCATTTCCGGAGGATCTCGCGAGCATCGCCGCGCGGGATCTCGCGGACCTGGGCGTCGAGCTGCGGCTTGGGTCGGAAGTAACGAAGGTCGAGCGTGGCGGGGTGTGGATCGGAGCTGAACAAATCCGGGCCCGCACCACGTTCTGGGCGGCCGGAAACAAGGCATCGGCGCTCGGCGGATTTCTCGGAGCACCGCTCGACCGGGTTGGCCGGGTGCAGGTGAATCCCGACCTGTCCGTTCCGGGACATCCGGAGATTTTCGCGGTCGGCGATATCGCCGTGATCGTGCAGGATGGAAGGATGGTTCCGGGTGTTTGTCCGGCGGCGAACCAGGAGGGTGCGACCGCCGCCAGGAACATTCTGCGCGACATCCGCAACCAGCAGCGAAAGAGCTTCCGCTATTTCAACAAGGGAGATCTCGCCACGATCGGCCGCTCACGCGCGATTGCGGATTTCGGCAAGGTCAGGTTTTCCGGCAGGCTGGCGTGGTTTCTATGGCTGTTCGTGCACATCATGTACCTGGTCGGATTCCGCAACCGGCTGAGCGTGCTGCTCCAATGGACCTATGCATACGTAACTTATCAGCGTGGAGTGCGGCTCATTACGGACGTCGAGCGCTACAAGCCTCCTCCGGAGATCCCGGATCGCGGTAAGGCAACTGCAACCGAACACGAGGTCCGCTGATCGCCTGACGCTGTTCGCTGATAGCTGCAAACATCCCGACGGTACGCAGTCTTTCTTAGGAGCGATCATATGGTTCGCCAACGCACCGAATCTCCAGAAGGCGCAGAGACCTCGACGACGGCTCCCGCGAGTCTGTGGGAGGATTTCATCGACATTTTCTACGCGCCGTCGGAGGTGTTCGCGCGTCGGCGCGAAGGCAAGTTCGGTTACGCTCTATTCTTTCTGACACTGGCCGGAGTCGCGCTCCACTTCCTCTCCAAAAACGCGATGCAGCCGGTGATGGACGCCGAGTTCGCGTTCCGGAGCGCAGAGATGATGCGCCAGAATCCGCAGATGACATCTGAGCAGCTGGCGGCTGGGCGCGGGTTCTTCGAAACCTTCGCTCCCATAATCTTCGCTGTCCTGTTTCCAGTCACCATCATTGCTACCGGTTTCGTCCTCTGGGCGACGGGCAAGCTCTTCGATGCCAAGGAGCCGCTCGTGGCGGCCCTCATGATCTCGACCTACTCGCAGGTTCCGCGGCTGGTGCAATTCCTCACCGCGGCGGCGCAGGGGCTGTTCATGGATCCCGGCAACATCACTTCGGCCCACAGCGTGTCTCTCAGCCTGGCGCGGTTCATGGACCCGGTCGCGAGCTCGCCAGCCCTGTTGGTGCTCGCCTCGCGCGTGGATGTCTTTACAATCTGGGTCACGGTGCTGCTTGCGATCGGGCTCCATGTCGTCGGGAAAATTCCCAAGCAATCGGCGGCGATCGCAGCGGCGATCACATGGCTTGCCGGGGGGTTGCCCGCGATTCTCGGGGCACTACGTGGGGGGGGATAACTGCGCTGGGATTGCGGACTAACCACTAGCGGACTGCTGACTAAGTGCGAACTGCGGACTGAGGACTACTGGAGAAATGACAAGCTCGTTTGATTCGCGCGAGGGCTACTCGAGAACGGCTCGAAGCCAGCGGCAGCGTAGTCAGCTCGCAGTTCGCAGTCAGTGCGCGGTCCCCAGTTCGCAGTACGTCAGCAGTTCGCAGTCTGTACCTCAGTCCGCAATCCGCAATCCGCAGCTATTCCGCGGACAAACAGTTTTGTGTCAGCTGGCGACATGCTCTCCCGTCGTCTCCGGCGAAATCTCCGCCACCGGTGCGGCCTCTGCCCTCCCATCGCTCACTCCGCGCCAGAGCAGGATCGTGCCTCCTACGAGCGCCGCCGATGTAAAGAAGGGGACCGTCTTGCCGAGGTGGTCGTAGGCGAACCCCGCCCAGAGCGGAACGATCATACGCGCCAGTCCCCCGAATGTCTGCTGCACGCCCATGTACATTCCGCGCTCCCGGCTCGGTATCACTCGTGAGAGCATCGACGTCACGCACGGAAACGTGAATGCGGTCCCGAGTGGAATCAGGGCGACAGAAAGAGCGAGGGTGACGTAGCCGGTCGCGAATGGGATCGTCGCGAGGCCGATCGCCAGGAGAATCAATCCCAGCCGCGAAAGGCGAGCCTCGCCGTAACGATCGACCGCCCACCCGAGAATTCCGGCGCGCGTCACGACGGAGATCACGCCGACGTAGCTGAAGAAAATCCAGATATTGTCCTCGTTGACCCCGAACCGGTCGGCGAGGTACAACGCGAGTATCGCCATCAGGCCGGAAAAAGCGCCCATCGCGATCGCGTAAATCCAGATCAGCTTGGGAGCCGGCTCGCCGCCGTGACTGAACACGCGGGCGATCATGGCGCGGGAGGTACCGGGCTTCCTGTCGGACACCTCGGTCATGTCGCGTGACTCACGCAGGAAGCGCCACGCAAAGAAAATATTGACCAGACAAAGCGCCGCCGCGGTGAGACCAGGTCCCGGTCTTCCCATCACCAGCGCCGCGGAGCCGATCGCCGGTCCGATTGCCACACCGACATTCGTTGCCGCCGACAGCCAGCCGAGCGCCTTGGCGCGGTTCTGCGGCTCGACCGAGTCGGCGACATACGCCTGGATCACGCCGACGGTCCCGCCACCGGCGCCCTGAACGATGCGCGAGAGCAGCAGCATCCAGATCGATGTGGCGTAGGCGAAGACGACGTAAGCGATCGCGGCGGCGATGAGCCCGACCAGTAGCGCCGGCCGCCTCCCGTACTTGTCCGAGAATCGCCCCCACAACGGCGCGCTCAGGAGTTGCGCAGCCGTGAAGGATGTGACGAGCACCGCGACGACGAGACCGCCGCCGCCCATGTCCATGGCGTAGAATGGAATGAGCGGGAGCACCATCAGCAGCCCCACCATGTCCACGAAATTCGTGATGATGAGCACGAACAGCTTGCCGCTTGTCATCGCGGAAAACCGCCCGCGCACGCCGGATGGCACTGTCAGTCCGCCGCTTTGCCGAGGGCGGCGGGCGCCACCGAACGGCCAACCACGCCAGCGAGCGCGACGATCGTCAGCACGTAGGGAATCATCTCGATGAACTGAGATGGAATGGCGTGGCTGCCCTGGAGCTGGATCTGCAGCGTCTCGGCTGCCGCGAAGAGCAGACACGCCAGCCCGGCGCGAATGGGATCCCATCGCCCGAAAATCACGGCGGAGATCGCGATGAACCCGCGGCCCGCCGTCATCTGATCGGTGAACTGATGCTGATCGAGGGCAAGGTAGACTCCGCCGAGGCCGGCGAGAATTCCGGAGAGCGCAACCGCGAGATAGCGCACCCGCTTGACGCTGACACCGACGCTCTCAGCCGCCTCCGGGTGATCTCCCGCTGCTCTCACGCGGAGGCCATATGGAGTGCGGTAGATGACGAACGCCACCACCGGCGCAACGAGCAGTCCCAGCCACAGCAACGGGTTGTCGAATCCGGCTGCTTTCAGATTGCCACCGAATCCGGCGACGCGCGGAGAGTTCGACGAGCTGTCGAACGCGAGCTTGAGAAAGAAGCGCGTGATGCCGATCGCCAGCAGGTTGATCGCGACACCGACCACGACCTGGTCGGCACGGTAGCGGATGGTGGCCAGCGCATGGATCAGCGAGAAGATGAGCGCGCAGAGAATTCCGCTCAGCACTCCCACCAGCGGATCTCCGGAGTAATGCGTTCCCAGCGCCGCGCCAAACGCGCCGCTCAGCATGAAACCCTCGAGCGTGAGACTCACGATGCCGGCGCGCTCGGCGATGACGCCTCCACTCGCCGCGAACAGATACGGGATCGCGATGCGAATCATCTGCGTCAGGAAATCGACGACGTTCACGCGTCGCTCCGGCGGCGGCTGCCGCGCAACACCCGGCGCACTTCGGGCACCGACACGGCCACCGCGAGAATGACGACTCCCTGCAGCACATCCATCATCTGCTTCGGGACGAAGGCGTGGATCGCCAGTCCGCCCTGCGAGAGAGTGGCAAAGAAGAACGCCGCGACGATGACACCGAAGGGGTTGTTCCGTCCCACCAGCGCAACGGCGATCCCCATGAATCCGGCGCCGCTGGCGAATCCATCCTCGTAGTAGTGCTTGTAGCCGAGGACGTAGTTGATGCCGCCCATGCCGGCGATGACGCCCGACACAGTGAGCGCCTTGAGCCAGACGCGACCGACGCTGATTCCGCCGTACTCGGCGGCGTCGGGCTGCAGCCCAACGGCACGCAGGGCGTAGCCGCCGCTCGTGCGGAACAGATAGAACCACACCGCTGCCGCGACGAGGAGCACCACGATCAGCGCGAGGTTGGCCGCCGATCCGTGGAATGTCGGAAACATGTCCGACAGGCGCGGAAGCACGCCCGCACGGATCTCGGGCGTGTGAAGCGTTTCCGGAACGTGAAGCTTCGCCGCGATGATCCAGTTCAGAAGCGCGAGCACGACGAAGTTCAGCATGATCGTGACGATCACTTCGTGCGCGCCGAATTTCGTCTTGAGAACCGCGGGGACGGCTCCAACCAGTCCGCCGGCCGCTCCCGCTGCGAGGATGCACAACGGAAGCGCGAATATCAGTGGCGTTCCGGCGGGAAGCGCGAGCCCCGCCAGCGCCGCCGCGAAGCCCCCGGCCGCGAGCTGGCTCTCACCACCGATGTTGAACAATCCGGCGCGGAGTCCGAAGGAAACCGCGAGACCGGTGAATGTGAGCGTCGTCGCCTTGTAGAGAACCTGGCCGAACCCGTAGGCGTTTCCCCACGTTCCTTCCAGCAGCAGCCTGTAAACCTCGAGCGGAGACTGACCGTAGCTGAGAATGAGCAGGTCGCCGCAGATGAGTGCCACCAGCAGCGCGACGAACGGTGGAAGCAGGGCCTCCTCGGCGCGCTCTCTCCAGGCGGCCGTCGCGAAGCGGGCCGTCGGTTTTTCCACCGCCACGGGAGCGCTCAAGCGGTAGCGCCTTTCTTGGTCCCGATCATGTACTCGCCAAGCACCTCTTCGCTCGCCTCGCTGGCGGGCATTATGACGGAAAACTTTCCGCGGTACATGACGGCGACCCGGTCGGAAAGAGCGAGAACCTCGTTGAGCTCGGCGGACACGAGGAGGATCGCCTTACCGGCCGCGCGGGCATCGAGCAGGCGCTGATGGATGAACTCGATCGCGCCGACGTCGACGCCGCGGGTTGGCTGCGATGCGAGCAGCACCGAGAACGCGCGGCTCATCTCGCGAGCGATCACCACCTTCTGCTGGTTGCCCCCCGATAGAGCGCGCGCATTCAGCGTTGAGTCGGGGGGCCGGATATCGAACGAAGCAATCTGCCCGCCGGCATTGTCCATCACGGCTTTCCGGTCGATAACGTAATTCCGCGTGAATTTCCTGCCGACGCCGAGGATGAGATTGTCGGCGATCGAATACTCGAGGATGAGACCGCGCCGATTCCGGTCCTCCGGGATATGCGACAGACCTTCGTCGTGGCGGGCATCTACCGATCGTGAAGTGACATCGACGGCGTCGATGATGATCTGACCGCTCGACACATCGCGCAGGCCGGCCAGGCCTTCGATCAGCTCGGTCTGACCGTTTCCTTCGACTCCGGCGATGCCGAGTATCTCGCCGGGGTGGACGGAAAAGCTGACCCCATCCACGACTCGATTTCCGCGCGAGCCCTTGATCGTGAGATCCCGCACCTCGAGACCGCGGTTGGAGCGGGGCTGGGGTGCCGACGGTGCGACGCGCGTGCCCGCGCTCAATGCTACTTCGCGGCCGACCATCGCCCGCGCGATCGCCGCCGGTGTCGTTTCCGAGGTCCTGATGCGCGCGACCGTTCCCCCAGCGCGCATCACGGTGATCGTATCGGACAGATCGACGACTTCGTCGAGGCGGTGGGTGATCAGCACGATCGTGTCGCCCTTGTCGCGCAGGCGGCGCAGCACCGCCCACAACTCGCGCACCTCGGGCGGGGATAACACCGCCGTCGGCTCGTCGAGAATGAGGATCTTTGCGCCGCGGAACAGCACCTTGAGTATCTCGACCCGCTGCGCTTCGCCGACGGACAGCTCCGAAACCTTTCGCGCCGGGTCCACCTTCAGTCCGGTCTCCGCCGAGAGTGCCTCGGCGCTCGACGCGGCTTGCGCATAATCAAGCACGCCGTTCTTCGTGGGCTCGGAGCCGAGCACGAGATTTTCAGCGACCGTCAAAGTGGGCACCAGCATGAAATGCTGGTGGACTATTCCGATTCCTGCCGCGATCGCATCGCTGGTCGACCAGCCGGTGACGTCGTGGCCATTCACCTCGACCCGACCGGCGTCGGGCTTCATGAGGCCACCGAGAATTCGCATGAGAGTGGATTTTCCGGCGCCATTCTCGCCGACGAGCGCGTGGATCTCGCCGGGTGCGACCTCGAGAGATGCGCCGCGATTCGCCGCGGTCGGCCCGAAGTACTTCTCGATTCCCTCCATCCTGATGGCGGAGCTGGACGTTGCGCGCGGCTGATTCGGCGCCTGGGCGGAGCCGCCGGTCATCGAATGATCGGGACCTTGATGCGCCCGGCGATAATCTCTTCCTTCAGCTGTTCCACCCGGGCGCGAACGCTGTCAGGGATGAGAGCCTTGTTCCGGTCGTCGTAGATGTAGCCGACGCCGCCCTCCTTCAGGCCGAAGGAGTAGATGCCTCCCTTGAACGTTTTCGACTGGACTCTCTGGATCGCGTCGAACGTCACCGCGTTCACACCCTTGATCATGGATGTCAGCACGTGGCCGGGAGCCTCGTCGTTCTGATCCGAGTCCACGCCGATCGCGTACTTCCCGGTCATGCGTGCCGCTTCGAACACGCCCTGGCCGGTGGATCCCGAGGCGTGAAAAATCACTTCGACGCCCTGCTGATACTGGCTGAGCGCGAGCTCCTTTCCCTTGCCCGGGTTCTTGAACGCGTCAGGTGTGACGCCGGCGTACTGCGCGATCACCTGACAATCGGGACACACCTTCTTCACACCGGCGCGGTATCCAGCCTCGAACTTGTGGATGAGGGGAATGTCCATTCCGCCGACGAACCCTACCTTCTTCGTCTTTCCGACGAGCGCGGCCAGTGCTCCAACGAGGAACGAGCCTTCTTCTTCGCGAAACTTGAGGGCGGCGACATTGGGTGGCGGGGGGATGACGTTGCCGGCCTCGTCGGTCGCGAGGGCGTAGTCGATTCCCGCGAAGGAAGAGGCCGGATATTCCTTCGCCAGCGTCGAAAGATCGTCGGTAAAAATGAAGCCGACGCCGATGACGAGATCCATTCCCTCCGCCGCGAGCAGCCTGAGCCCCGCCTCGCGGTCAGCTCCCTCACCCGGCTCGATGAACCGAATGTTCGCCTTGAGGAGCTTCGTGGCGCTGTCGGCCCCGGCGTAGGCGCCGTCGTTGAACGACTTGTCGCCCCGTCCGCCAACGTCGAGCACAATGCCGATTCTCGCCGCGGAGCTGTCCGTTCCTTCCGCGCTCGCGCTCCTCCGGACGAAGAGCAGCGCGATGTGCGCTGCCAGCAGCAGGGAAGTGACGAGGATCAGCTTTCGCATCGGAGAGAAGAATCGTACAGAAACCACCATGCTGCAAGGCGAATGAGCCCCTTTCAATCGCCTCTCACGAGCCGTTGATTTCATATCATGGCAGAGCGAATACGCACGCGCTTTCTGGTGGTGGGGAGCGGTGTTGCGGGACTTCACACCGCGTGGCGCGCATCCGCGGGCGGTGACGTGGTAATGCTCACGAAGCGCTCGCTGTTCGACAGCGCCACCGCGTACGCGCAAGGCGGAATCGCGGCCGCGCTGGGCGCTGGAGACTCGACGGAGCTGCACCGTCAGGACACTCTCGCCGCGGGG
>JBGTEZ010000105.1:0-4178 GCA_041747535.1 Gemmatimonadaceae bacterium | reverse complement strand
CACCATCGAGATCAGGATCCACTTCGTGAGAGAGATTCGGCGCAGCTGCTGAAATACTATTGCCATCTGATTCCTGTCATTCCTTTATGGCCAGGGGACATGTGATTAACTGGGAATCGCAACTGAACGTGTGGTCAGCATTCAGTTTCAAGCTCACAGCGATCGGCTGCAGGCATCATGACAGCCCAAGCGACCAACCCCGTGAGCACCGCCGGGAACTGTGCACCATCCTGTCACGACGCAGTGAAGCTGTAAGCCGGGAACTGCAAAGCTACCCGCTGACCACATGTTCTGTTGCAGTTGACCTCTCACTCCGTGGCCCGGCTACGCCGCAAGGTCGAGTGCCGGTACCCGTAGCCGATGTACACCGCGACTCCGATCAGGAGCCAAATGCCGAACCGCTCCCACGCTCGCGCCGGCAACCCGAACATCGTGTAGATGCAAAGACCGGCTCCCAGCAGCGTAACCGGCCAAACGAAGGGCACCCGGAACGGCCGCGGCCGATCGGGCTCCCTGATCCGAAGAACGAGCACGCCGATGCACACGATCGCAAACGCCGACAGCGTTCCGATATTGGTGAGATCGTAGATCTCGTTCTCGTCGGCGAACAAGGCGCCCACCGCTACCGCGATGCCCGTCACCAGCGTCGTGATGTGCGGCACTCGCGATTTGTGGTGGACCTTGGACGCCCAGCGCGGAAGCAGGCCGTCGCGGCTCATTGCGAAGAAGATGCGCGGCTGTCCGTACTGGAATACCAGCAGCACGGCGGTGAGCGAAACGACCGCGCCCAGAGAAACGATCCAGCTGACGGTCTCGAGCCCGGCGAGGGTGAGCGCCCTGGCGAGAGGATCGGCCGCCTTGAGCTGCTGGTAAGGCACCATCCCGGTGGCGACCACGCCGACAATGACGTAGATGACGGTGCAGATCGCCAGTCCTCCCAGAATCCCGATCGGAAGATTGCGCTGCGGATTCTTGGTCTCTTCGGCCGCCGTCGATATCGCGTCGAACCCGATGTACGCGAAGAATACGATCGCCGCTCCCTGATGGATGCCGCGCCAGCCGTTGGGCGCGAAAGGAACGTAGTTGGAAGTGTCGATGTTCATCGCGCCGACCACCACGAAGAGTCCCAGCACCAGCAGCTTGATCACGACCATGATGTTGTTGGCCCGCGCGCTTTCCCGCACGCCCCGCATCAGCAGCCAGGTGATCGCCATCACGATGATGAAAGCCGGAATGTTCAAGAGGATCGGAACGCCAGCGATCTGAGGCGCCGTTTCGAGAAGCCCGTGGACCGCGGGGTCGGAGCTGAGGAGCGCCGAACGATAGCCGTGCGTGGTCCAGCCCGGCAGCATGACTCCGAACGCCGAGAGGAACGATGTGAGGTAGCCGCTCCAGGCGACGGCGACGGCGATGTTGCCGACTGCGTACTCGAGGATGAGATCCCAGCCGATGATCCAGGCGACCAGCTCGCCGAGCGTGGCGTACGAGTAGGAATAGGCGCTGCCGGCCTGCGGGATCATCGACGCCAGCTCGGCGTAGCAAAGAGCCGCAAGCCCGCACACCACGCCGAGCAGAATGAACGAGACCACCAGCGCCGGGCCGGCGCCGTAGCGCACGACGACTCCGTCCGGCAGTATCTCACCGGCGGCGGCGGTGCCGATCGAGGAAAAAATTCCCGCTCCGATCACCGCCCCGATGGCGAGCATGATCAGGTCACCCGCCCCAAGCTCGCGCTTGAGCGAATTGGGGTGGCCTTCCTCCGCGAGCAGCTCGCTTATCGGCTTCCGCGTGAAAAGGGACTTCATCGCGTGCTACCGAGTCTGGATACGCATCGCGTAGAACGAGCGCCACACGAACGTGACGGACACGAGGAAGAATATCGCGGCAAGGATTCTCGTCAGCCCGGAGCCCTGCTCCGTCGTCAGCGAGACGGCGAGCTCGACCGCCAGCAGCCCGAACAGCGTGGTGAACTTGATGATCGGATTGAGCGCGACCGAGGACGTATCCTTGAATGGATCGCCGACTGTATCGCCGACGACCGTCGCGGCGTGAAGCGGAGTTCCCTTCTCCTTCAGCTCGACCTCGACGATCTTCTTCGCGTTGTCCCAGGCGCCGCCGGCGTTCGCCATGAAGATCGCCTGGAACAGGCCGAACAGCGCGATCGAGATCAGGTAGCCGATGAAGAAGAACGGCTCGACGAACGCAAACGCCAGCGTCGCGAAAAACACCGTCAGGAAGATGTTGAACATTCCCTTCTGGGCGTACTTGGTGCAGATCTCGACGACCTTCTTGCTGTCGGCGACCGATGCCTTGGCTGTGCTTTCCAGATTGATATTGGCCTTGATGAACTCGACGGCGCGGTACGCGCCGGTGGTCACGGCCTGGGTGGATGCACCGGTGAACCAGTAGATCATCGCGCCGCCGGCAATCAACCCGAGCAGAAACGGCGGATGCAGAATGGACAGCTTGTTGATGAATTCCGGCTGCAGGCCGTGGGTAAGGCCGACGATGATCGAGAAAATCATCGTCGTCGCGCCGACGACCGCGGTGCCGATCAGCACCGGCTTGGCGGTCGCCTTGAAGGTGTTGCCCGCTCCGTCGTTCTCCTCGAGCAGGTGTTTGGCGCGCGTGAACTGCGGATTGAAGCCATGGGACGCCTGGAGCTCCTTCTCGATGCCGGGCACCTGCTCGATCAGCGACAGCTCGAAGATGGACTGAGCGTTGTCCGTGACCGGGCCGTACGAATCCACCGCGATGGTGACGGGACCCATCCCGAGAAAGCCGAATGCAACGAGGCCGAACGCGAACACCGCCGGCGCCATCATCAGCTCCGCGAAGCCGAAGTTGCTGACGGCATAGCCGATCGCCATCAGCGCCATGATCGCCATTCCCAGCCAGTAGGCGCTGAAGTTTCCGGCGACGAGGCCGGAAAGAATGTTGAGGGAAGCTCCACCTTCACGCGACGAGCTGACGACTTCCTTGACGTGCGACGAGTCCGTCGAGGTGAAGATCTTCACCAGCTCGGGGATGATCGCTCCCGCCAGCGTTCCGCAGGTGATCACCGTCGACAGCTTCCACCAGAGCGATCCATCGCCCAGGTCCGGCAGGAGCGCGTAGGACACGACGTACGTGAGCACCACGGAAACGATCGAGGTCAGCCACACCAGCGACGTCAGCGGCGCCTCGTAGTTCATGTCATCCACGTTCTCGTAGCGGCCCTTGGCGATGGCTTCGTTGGCGAGGTAGGAAATGCCGCTCGCCACCACCATCATGATGCGCATGACGAAGATCCAGACGAGGAGCTGCACCTGCACTGCCGGATCGAACACGGCCAGAACGATGAAGGCGATGAGCGCCACACCGGTCACTCCATAAGTCTCGAACCCATCGGCGCTCGGCCCAACGGAGTCGCCGGCGTTGTCTCCGGTGCAGTCGGCGATCACGCCCGGGTTGCGCGCGTCGTCTTCCTTGACGTTGAACACGATCTTCATCAGATCGGCGCCGATGTCGGCGATCTTGGTGAAAATTCCGCCCGCGATTCTGAGCACCGACGCGCCCAGCGATTCTCCGATCGCGAAGCCGATGAAGCAGGCGCCGGCGTAATCACCCGGAATGAACAGCAGGATGGAAAGCATGATCAGAAGCTCGACGCTGATTAGGAGCATCCCGATGCTCATTCCTGCCTTGAGCGGTATTGCATAGCAGGGGTACGGCTTGCCGCGCAGACTGGCGAAAGCGGTGCGCGAGTTGGCGAAGGTGTTGATGCGGATGCCGAACCAGGCCACGCCGTAGCTGCCGGCGATGCCGACGAGGCTCATGAACAGGATGATCGCGACCTTGGTCAGCTCGAAGTCGAGAAGCACCCAGAAGTACAGGAAGATGACGAAGCCGATGAAGGCCTCGAGTATCAGAATGAACTTTCCCTGAGTGATCAGGTACGTCTTGCACGTCTCGTAAATCAGCTCCGAGATCTCTCGCATCGACTCGTGAACGGCCATGCGCTTGAGCTGGCCATAAATCAGCAGGCCAAACAGCAGGCCCAGCGCGCAGATGACGAGACCACCCATGAGCAGCGTGCGTCCGGGCATGCCGCCGAAGAACCTGACCTGAGAGAGGTCGGGAATCTGGATGTTGGCCTCGCCACCAGCCCGGTGCTGGACCGGCGCCGCGGCGGCGCT
>JBGTEZ010000104.1:0-2093 GCA_041747535.1 Gemmatimonadaceae bacterium | reverse complement strand
GCGGCGCCGGTTCACGGCTGCCGTGCTCGCGCGCATCGAGTCGAAACTGAAAGGCATCGAAGCAGCGCACGCCGGGGAGCTCCGGTTCGCGATCGAAACTGCATTCGACCTGCCCGAGCTCTGGTACGGCGTGACGCCGCGAGAGCGCGCGCTGAATGTCTTCGGCGACCTCGGTGTCTGGGACACGGACGGCAACAATGGCGTCCTGATATATGTGCTGATGGCGGACCACGATGTCGAGATCGTCGCGGACCGCGCGATCGCCGCTCGCGTGACGCAGGCGGAGTGGGATGCGGTCTGCCGCGACATGGAATCGCATTTCCGCACGGGACGCTTCGCGGAAGGCGCGGAGTCCGGCATCGCCGGTGTCGGCAGACTTCTAGGCCTGCACTTTCCAGGGCAGGGTGGCGATCGGGACGAGCAGCCGAACCGGGTCGAATTGCTTTAGGGTTTCAATTACTCGGTTCCCGCGGCGCGTTTCAGCCAGGTCTTGTAGAGCCCTTTTTTCAGCGTCCATCCTTCGGATGGCATCCAGTCGCAGAAGAGCACCCGCATCCAGAGATTCGGATCGGGGGGATCCCAGATGCAGCGGGAATCCGGCGCGTCCGCTTTCTCGCGCACCTCGATCGCGGTATTCACTGCGCCAGGCTCGTTCCGGTCTCCCTTGCGACCCATGCGGATCACCACAATGTCGCCTTCCTGCAGCGCCACGTCCGGGGGAACGTAGAACCACGCGGATGTGCCTTCCGAGGTTTTCTGGTTGCAGCAATTCACGATGCCCATGGCGAGGCTGCGATCCACCAGATCGGAATCCTTCAGCCCCGACGCCAGCAGATGCTCGAGGTGGGATCCAAGAGACAGGATTTCCTCGCGACTGGCCAGTTGAACCACCTGAACCAGCCGCAGGGAGCTTGACTCATCTTTATGGGGTGGATAGAGCCTGGATGTCGCTGCGTCGGCGACGGCGCAGACCAGGAAGATCGCGAAGAGCGCAGCGATTCCAGGCAGCCGCGCCACGAACATCCCCCCATTGGCGGGCTAATCTCGAGCGTAGCTTACGCCTCTTCTCGGCCGGATGGGGCAGGAGTACGCTCGCCGCGAGGCGTAATTCAATGGACGGGAGGAGCCAGCCATGGTGACCAGGTCCAGTGGAATATTTGCACTCATGGCCGCGACGATTCTTGCGGCCGGGTGCGCATCGACCGGACCGGCGGCACCGAATCCGGCAGCGGACGAAAGCAAGCTCGGTGCCGTCTACGTCTATCATCTTTCGGATTCGGGATTCGCCAAGGGAATGGGCGTACTGGCGATGCGCCGCGCAATGATCGTGATCGACGACGAGAAACCCTTCTCGGTGCCGCATGGCCATCACGCCCGAGTTCTGGTCGAGCCCGGATTCCATACGCTGTATGCCAAGACATCCGTGTACGGCATGCCCGGACTCACGATCGGCACGCAGAAAATCGAAGTGAAAGCCGGCGAGTCCTATTACCTGCACTATTTCGAGCACGGGGAAGCCGGCTTTGTCGTGCAGCGGTTCATCCAGGAGAATGAAGCTGACGGCAGCAAGGGGGTTGCCTCGACCAAGTCCGTAGCGGAAAAGTAGGAGCGCTCAGGCCAGCGTGTGATAGACCTTCTGCACGTCGTCGTCCTGCTCGAGTTTGTCGATGACTTCGAGCGCCTCGTTCGCCTGCGTTTCCGGCAGCTCGACGGGCGTCGTGCAGATGTATTCCTGCTCCGCCGATAAGGGCACGATCCCTTTTTCTTCGAGCCGCTTCTGGAGCTGGCCGAATTCCTCGAAGGCGCAGCGCACGACAAGCTGCGCCTCGCCGTCGTCACCTGTGCTTTCGCCCATCTCGTCGAGTCCATGATCGATCAGGTCGAGTTCGAACTCGTCCTGATCAATGCCGGCGGGATTGAGGCGGAATACGCCCATGTGCCGGAACAGGAAACTCACGCTTCCATTGCTCGCGAGATTGCCGCCGTGCTTGGAAAGTATGTGCCGCACACCTGCGACCGTGCGCGTCGGATTGTCCGTTGCGGTCTCGACGAGGAGCGCGACTCCGTGCGGTGCGTATCCCTCGTAGAGAACC
>JBGTEZ010000103.1:0-3378 GCA_041747535.1 Gemmatimonadaceae bacterium | reverse complement strand
ATTCGCGAGGAGCTGGGAAAGTTCGTCACCAAGTCGGTGGGCCGCGGGTACGACCCGACGATCATTCAGGAGATCGCCAGCCAGATCGAGACGTTCGGCCGCTACGGCTTCAACAAGTCGCACTCCGTCGCCTACTCGATCATCTCGTACCACACCGCCTGGCTCAAGACACACTTTCCCGCCGATTTCATGGCGGCGCTGCTCTCGTCGCAGATCGGCGACACCGACAACGTCGTCAAGTACATCAACGAAGCGCGCCAGCTGCACGTGCCGGGAGAGAGGGAAGCGGGGCTCGAGATCCTGCCGCCCGATGTGAACGAGTCCGGTTACAAGTTCACCGTCGTCGGCGCGACCAAGATCCGGTTCGGCCTCGGAGCCGTCCGAAACGTCGGCCGCACCGCCATCGACTCCATCATCGGCGCGCGCAAGAAGGACGGTCCGTTCCGGTCGATCTTCGACCTGTGCGAGCGAATCGATCTCCGCATCTGCAATAAGCGGGTGCTCGAGGCGCTGGCGCACGCCGGAGCGCTCGACTCGCTCGGCGGCCACCGCGCGCAGCTTGCAGCCGGCCTCGACACGGCCATCCGGGAGGCGTCGCTCAAGCAGGAAGAGATCGCCACCGGGCAGGTTTCGATGTTCGGAGTTCCCGCCGGTGAAGAGCCGAAGCCGGAGCACGATCTGGTTCTCCCGAACCCCGAGCCGTGGGGCGAGTCGGAGCGGCTCTCGAAGGAGAAGGAGATCCTCGGCTTCTACATCTCCGGCCACCCGCTGGAGCGCTTCCGCGCCGAAGCGGAGATTTTCGCCACCCACACCGTCGCCGACCTGGGCGGATGGCGCGCCGAGAACATGGCGCTGTCCGTGGTGGTGACGAACATCAAGAAGCAGCTGAGCAAGAAGTCCGGCAAGGAATTCGCGCGACTCACGATCGAGGATTTCGCCGGCTCGGCGGAGGTCCTCGTGTTTCCCGACAAATGGGAGATCCTTTCCGACCGCATCCTCACCGATGTGCCGATGCTGCTCAAGGGAGCTTACTCACGCCGCGACGAGGGCGGAGACAACCCGGCCTTCATCATCGAGTCCGCGGAAAAGCTCGCCGAGCTGCGCAGCAGGGGAGAGATCAAGATCGCGATCGAGATGGCGAAGGGCTCCTACACGCGCGATGTCATGGCCGATGTGCGCGTGATCGCTGAAGCGCACCCGGGCTCGGCCCCGCTCGAGTTCTCGTGGAGCGATGGCAACGGCTCGCCGGCGCGGTTCCGATCGCGGTCGCTTACCCTCGCCGCGGATGGCGCGGCTCTGAGCGCGCTGCGTAATATTCTGGGCGAGTCCTCCGTCCGTCTCCAACGAGGGAGCTGACCAGTGGCGACCGCGACACAGCTGGAGTTCGAGAAGCCAATCGCCGAGCTCGAGCGCCAGATCGAGGAGCTCAAGAAGACCGCGGGTGAGCGGCAGGTGAACGTCGCCGAGGCGATCGAGCCGCTCGAGCGAAAGCTGTCGGATCTCAGGGAGGAAGTTTACAAGAACCTCACGCCCTTCCAGCGCGTTCAGGTCGCGCGCAACAACAAGCGGCCCTTCACTGCCGACTACATCCGCCTCGCATTCACCGACTTCATCGAGCTGCACGGCGACCGCGCATTCCGCGACGACGCGGCGATCATCGGCGGGTGGGCGCGACTGGACGACGAGACGGCAATGGTGATCGGCCACCAGCGCGGGCGCGACACCAAGGAGCAGCTGCGCCGCAACTTCGGCATGCCGCATCCGGAGGGCTACCGGAAGGCGCTCAGACTGATGAAGCTCGCCGAGAAATTCCACGTTCCGGTGGTTACCTTCATCGACACCCAGGGCGCGTGGGCGGGGCTCGGCGCCGAGGAGCGTGGTCAGTCGGAGGCGATCGCCCGCAATCTGTACGAGATGAGCCAGCTCACCGTTCCCATCGTCGCCACCGTGATCGGCGAGGGTGGCTCAGGCGGGGCGCTCGCGCTCGGAGTCGCGGACAAGGTGCTGATGATGGAGAACGCCGTGTACTCGGTGATCTCAGTCGAGGGATGCGCTGCGATTCTCTGGAAGGATGCGAAGAGTCCGGAGATGCGGGAGAAAGCGGCGACCGCCCTCCGCATCACCGCGCCCGAGCTGCTGGAGCTCAAGGTCATCGACGAAGTGGTGCCGGAGCCGCGCGGCGGCGCGCATTCCGATCACGAGACCGCCGCCAGGTCACTGGGCGCCGTGATCGGCAAGCACCTCGAGGAGCTGCGGAAGATGCGACCTGAAAAGCTGGTGCGCCGGCGTCGGCAGAAGTTCCTGCGACTTGGCGCGTGGACGGAGTAGACGGTGGCGCATCTCGTAGAAGTCGCCTTCAAGGGCAACCGTAAGGAATTCTTTCTCTGGGACTATCCCGATCCGCCGCCGATCAACGCGGCGGTGATCGTGGATGTCGATCGCGGCGAGGATCTGGGCTACATCCACGCGCTCGGCGAGCTGGCGCAGAAGAGAAATGGCGGATGCTCGCACGGATGCGGCACCTCGCTTCCCGAGCGAAAGGCGCTGCGCCTGGCGACGGAGAAGGACCGGAATCTCTCGAAGGATCTCAAGGCGCTCAACGAGGAAGCGCGGCGCAAGGCGATGGAGCGCGTGCGCGCCAATGCGCTCGGCATGAAGCTCTCGGACGCCGAATGGCAGTGGGACCGGAAGAAGCTCACCCTCTATTTCACTGCCGACAAGCGCGTCGACTTCCGCAACCTCGTGCGCGATCTCGCGTCGATGTTCCGGACTCGCATCGAGCTGAAGCAGATCGGCGTGCGGGACGAGGCGAAGCGCCTCGATGGGATCGGCCGCTGCGGCCGCCAGTACTGCTCGGCGTCCTGGCTCCCAGAGTTGCGTCCGGTGAATCTCGGCGTCGCGAAGGAGCAGCGGCTTTCGCTCAATCCGTCGCAGATATCGGGCGCATGCGGGCGGCTGATGTGCTGCCTTCGCTATGAGCACGAGTTCTACGTGCAGAGCAGAAAGCGCTTCCCGAAGGAGGGCAAAGTCGTCGCGACGTCGCTCGGCGAGGAAAAGGTGATGAGCATAGATATTTTCCACGAGCGGTTGAATCTTCGCGGCATCGAGGGCGAAACACGTTCGCTCACGCTCGCGGAGTTCCGGCAGGAAACCGAGCGCGCAGCCGGAGAATCGGCGACGGTAGTGGCATCCGTCGACGAAGAGGCGCACGCCGAAGCCATCAATCCCGACGAGATTTCGCCTGAGCTCAATTACACCACCGAGCACCCGATCCCGACGTTGCGCACGGGTGCGCCCCCCGAGACAAACGGGCGCGGAGCAATACCCGACGCGGCCGCTCGGACCTCGTCGAATCCGCCGCCGGATGCTGACGCTGCC
>JBGTEZ010000102.1:0-1695 GCA_041747535.1 Gemmatimonadaceae bacterium | reverse complement strand
GCGAGCTCGATCTTCCCCGCCTCGATCTTCGACAGGTCGAGCACGTCGTTCACCAGCTCGAGCAGGTGGCGCGCCGCCTTGAGTGTGCGCTGCAAGCCCTCCTTCTGTTTGGTGTTCAACGGGCCGTAAATGTTGTCCAGCATCAGCGTGCTGTAGCCGATCACGGCGTTGATCGGGGTGCGCAGCTCATGACTCATCGACGCGTAGAACCGGTTGCGAGCCCCCATCGCCTGCTCGAGCGCGAGCTGGCGCCGGTGCAGCTCCTCATTCATCTGCGACAGTCTCGCCGCGGATCGCGCCTCGGCCTCGAGCAGAGAAGTGCGGTGCTCGAGCTCGAGCTCCCGCTTCTGGCTGTCGCGCAGAAGGTCACCCTGCCGCTGTATCTCGCGCTGCTTGGAGTAGAGGTCGACGAAGACGGCGACCTTAGAGCGCAGGACGTCGGGATTGAACGGCTTGAAGACGTAGTCAACGGCGCCCATCGAGTAGCCCTTGAACACGTAGGCGTCTTCCTTGTTGATCGCGCTCAGGAAGATGATAGGGATCGTGCGCGAGCGTTCCCGCGACTTGATGATCTCCGCGACTTCGAAGCCGTTCATGCCGGGCATCTGCACGTCGAGGAGGATGGCGGCGAATTCCCGGGCCAGCACCTGGCGCAGTGCTTCGGGACCCGAGTCCGCGCGGATCAGTTCCTGCCCGAGCGGCTCCAGGATCGCCTCGAGCGCGAGGAGATTCTCCGGCCGGTCGTCTACGAGGAGCAGGCTGACGCGATCGTCGGTCATCGCAGGACGCTCCGACGTGTTTCGGTCGGCTCGGCGGTCAGCTCGATCAGACGGGATGCGATTCCGACGAGCGAAAGGACCTCGGCTGACGGCACCAGTCTGATCGCTGCCGCCGGCATGATCGGAATTTCTGCCGTTTTCGGGTCCTGCACCAGGGCAACACCACCACGCTTCACGATGTGATCGAGACCGCGCGAGCCGTCTTCATTCGCGCCGGTCAGCACGATCCCGATCGTTCCGGCACGGTAGGTATCCGCGGCGGAGATGAAGAGGAGATCGATCGAAGGGCGGCTGAAACGAACCGGATCCTCCACGCTCAGCGTCACCGATCCGGTATCGATGAGCGCGTGATAGTTCGCGGGCGCGAGATGCACGGTTCCCGCCAACAGCGGATCCTTGTCGTCCATCTCGCAGACCGTAAGGTCGGTGGCGTCCTGGAGCAACAGCGGAAGGAGCTGCTCCGATTCCTTGCTGCGGTGCTGGACGACGGCAATGGGAATACTGAAATCCGCCGGCAGCGCGCCCAACAGCTTGCTGAGGGCCGCGAGTCCGCCCCACGAGGTTCCAATGACCACGATCGAGGGGCGGGTCATTTGATCTTTCGGAAGATCTTTTCCGGCGGAGCGATCTGCTGATATGCGTCCTCGTGGGCCATGAACCGCAGTGTCTCCTTGCTGCCGAGCACCAGCACCCCGAACGTCGCCAGGCTGTCGTAGAACAACCCGTGCACCTTCGACTGCAGTGTCTTGTCGAAATAGATGAGGACGTTCCGGCATAGAATGACGTTGAACTCGCTGAACGAGCGGTCCGTCACGAGATTGTGCTGCGAGAACACCACGTTCTTCGTCAGCGACTGGTCGAAGAGCGCTCCGCCGTACTTCGCCGTGTAGTACTCCGAGAACGACCGCTTTCCGCC
>JBGTEZ010000101.1:0-3032 GCA_041747535.1 Gemmatimonadaceae bacterium | reverse complement strand
GCGCGTGCGCCGAGCACCAGCCCGCCCAGGATCAGCATCAATCCAAGCAGGCTCAGGAAGTTGAGGATGCCGATGATGATCGCGGTGACGCCCAGGGCCGCGTCGAACGGGCGGAGGTTATCGACAAAACGCGAGGCTGTGCCGCCCTTGTTCAGTACTTCCCCGAGCAGAAGCATGCCCGCCAGAATCGCAATGACAGCCTTGATCATGATCAGTCTCTCCGGTTCGAGCGTCTTCCACCGCCAGTCCTTTCACAACGATGCGAAAAGCCCGCCGGTTTCACCACTGTCTCATAGTACATCAGCGAACATGCGCCTGTAGTGGCGGTACCAATCGCTCTGGAAGCGCTCGTCCGGATCCATCCGGCGCTTGAAGCGGAGGAACTCCACAATCTCGGGGTACGCCGCCAGCACCTGCTCGCGCTTCGCCCAGCGGTGATAGGTGAGAAAATAGCTGCCGCCGTACGACAGTCCCCGGTCGATCAGCCGTAGGAAATCCTCTCTCGCTTTCTCAATCCCCGCTGCACCCGGAGCGACGTGGAGGTTGAAGATGGTGCAGGCATAGGGCTGCTTCGCCCACGGCAGCATCGTCTCAGTGTCGCGCTCGATGAGACGCACGGTCCCGTAAATCAGCTCCCCTTTGCTGCGCTCGAGATCGCTCCGCGCATCGGCGAGGAAGCGGACGAGAGCATCGCGCGGAACGTAGATCTCGGTGATCATCTCCGTCCCGTGCGCATACTCTCCTAGTCGCGCCGCCTGGACCTGGTGGTAGTCGGGAACGTAAGTGCTCATCTGGTGCTCGTCCGACCAGTAGTACTGGCCGGAGGTCTTGAGGTAGTAGCCCGCGTATTCCTGGAAGGCGCGTGCACGGTCCACATGAGCCAGATAAAGCAGCTGCGCCCAGTTCTCCTGTGACAGCGCCGCGCGGCTCGTCGGCATCGGCGTCGAGTCCTCCACCGGCCGGTAACAGGAGAACACTCCCTTCCTGAGCGCATCTCCGTCCAGGTCCGTTGCGAACTGGAAGTCGCCGTACAGAAAGCCTTCGGCCATGCGCCGCTCGAACATCGCCGGCAGCGCAGCGACGTCGATCACCTCGACGATGCGCTGGACCTTGTGCCGTCTCGTCAGGCGCAGGCGCACGCTGGTCACGACACCGAACAGCCCGTATCCCCCGATCACGGCGCGAAACAGATCGGGATTCTGCGTGCGGCTGCACCGGCGACTCGTTCCGTCCGGGCCAACGAGCGTGAAGGCGGCGACGTTGCTGACGAACGGCGGGTACTTGAGCCCGCGACCGTGCGCGTTCGCGGCGAGAGCCCCACCGATGCTCAGCTTGTCCGCCCCCGTCTGCTTCTGCACGAACGCCCATGCGCGCGGATCTCCCTGCTGATTGTCGAGCAGATATTGGTACAGCTCCGGCCATTGTATGCCCGCCTCGACTTCTATCTCCCCGTTCACGCGGTCGAATTCCGTCACCCGGGCGAGACCGTTCATGTCGATCAGGGTCGAGCCGGCCGCGAACTGCTGGCCGCCCATCGCGTGACGGCCCGCGGCGATGCTGAGAGACCGCCCATGGCGCATCGCATCTCGGACCAACCCCTCCACTCCCTCGACCGACTCGGGTCGAGCTATGGCTCGCACCATCGTCGGGTTGAGCTTCGAGTGGATGTCATTTACCGCGATGGCACCGTCACTGATACCGCCGGCGATTTGCGGCGCGCACGCCGGCGCGATTGCGGCAGCGGCGCCGAGCCTTGCCACCGATTCAAGAAATTCGCGTCTCGAGATCATGAGGTTCTCCGGACGATTGGCTGCGCGATCGAGATCCACGTGGCCGCGCGATAGATCATCCACAGCGCCACGAACTGGATGAGGTGGTACAGCGCGTTATGATCGAAGTAGACCGGATGCACCGCGAGCTTGAGCTGCTGCACCGCGGCTCCGAGGAATGTGAGTACCAGCCCGACGATCCCCCAGCCGAGTGCGGCACCAGGCCGCCGCCGGTACGTCATCCAGAAGGAAACGAGAAGGAAAACGGTGGCCGGCAGGTACGCGACGATTGCGATCAGGAACTCCTTGCTTACGAAGAGAATCACAAGAGTGAGAACGAGAGCCTGGGCGAGCGCGAACCGTTGCACCCACTGTGATGCCGGCGGCCGGAGCTCGAGGATCGCGGCGATGGTCCACGTCGCGAAGCTCGTCACCAGAATCGAAAGGAGTGTTGCCGTCCACAGGACCGTGCGCACCGGACTGGTCGAGTACTCGAAGAATCCGTGCATCGTCCCTCCCAGCACCGACGCTGCCGCGATCGAGGCGAAGAACACGACGAACCATCTGCGGAGCAGCTGATCGCTCGCCGTGAGCCGGGCGAGCAGCAGGGTGAACGCGGCGCACTCGACAGCCAGTGCGAAATCCGTGAGACTCACGGCGGGACGGGTCAGCTCGAAATCCACGGTTCCTCTCCTTTCGACATAGTGAGACTAACCCGGTCCGGTGCGGTCGCGCCTACGAATTGTTACGTAGTCGTGTCTGTGGTGGGCGTGGCGCGAACCAAACTGCAACTGCGGAGGAGAACGGGTACGAGGTTGGAGTAGCACAGGTACAAGCGTGGCAGGTCACTGCGCCCCGACCTTCCCTGCTGCGCAACCTCCCACTGGAACGACGCGCTCAGTTACCGCGCCCGGTTGGGATAAGTCGCGAGGTCGTAACCTGCAAACCTCCCACCTGTGCTACTCCGACCTCCTACCCGTTCCCTTCCGCAGTTGCAGTTCAGCCTTCGTTCGTCGGCTCCGCCACTTGCTACTGAAGGCACGGCGCCAGCGGATTCATCCTCGGCCTGTCCACCACCAGCCTCCCCTCGCGGTTGGCAATCGCAACCGCAACATCCCGCACGAAGCCGGCAACTTCGGCCAGCCCCTCGAAATCGATGTACTGCGGCTCGTCGATCACCATGTGGTACGCCTCGTGGTAACCGCGTGAGAAATAGCTGATCGGGATTCCGCGCCGCGCGTAGTTGTAATGATCGCTGCGGCA
>JBGTEZ010000100.1:0-10781 GCA_041747535.1 Gemmatimonadaceae bacterium | reverse complement strand
GAGTGATTCCCACTATTACAGGCGCGCTTTCGTTTCCGGTGCGGTCCACCGCGGTCACGACCACCGCGTCAACAGAGCTCGGACCGAGCGTCCGCGGAAAAGCGTAAGATCTCGTGAAACCCGGGACGATGTCGGTGGTCCATTGTGAGCCCGCTCGCGAACGGACGACCCAGAGCCATGTCGGCTCCGCGCCCTGAGGCTGCAGGCTCAGCGTGACCGCTCCCGTGCCGGCATCGCGGCCGCTGCGTACGACCGGCGTCGATGGCGGCGTGCTGTCGAGCCACGGAGATGCAGGCACGAGTGCGCGCGCCGCGTATGGTCCGGATGCCAGCCGCTCCGGAAGTCCCGTTTTCCCATTCATGAACGAGCGCATGCTGAAGTAGACGTTGCCGGTCGCTCCCCGCTGCGCCCGCGTTGCCGCGATTTGGTCGAGTATCTCCCGTGACTCCCAGCTTGTCCCTCCACTTCCGACCTTGTCACTGTAGTTCCCCGGCCACATGTGCCGGCCCTTCGTATTCTGTTGGACCCACCACTCGAGCAGAACCGGATAGCTCAGATTCTCACGGTCGATCGGCCAGTACAGCTGCGGCGTGAAGTAGTCCCCCCACCCTTCGTTCACCCACTTCCGCGAATCACCGTATAGCTCGGAATATGAATCGAGGCCTCCGATCGTTGGCGGATAGCCGGGACGCCAGACACCGAATGGACTGATCCCGAACTTCACCCATGGCTTGGACGCCTTGATGCCGCGATAGACCTGGTGCACCAGGCTGTCTACGTTGTTGCGGCGCCAGTCGTCCCGCGACAATCTCCCGCCCGACGCTACATACCGTCTAAAGCTCGGCCCATCGGGAAAATCGATCGTATTTCCGCGCCGGTCCTTTTCCTTGTATGGATAGAAGTAGTCGTCGATGTGGACGCCATCGATGTCGTAGCGCTTCACGACATCGAGCACGACCTTGATCGAGTGCTCCCGGATCACACGCTCGCCGGGATCCATCCACAGGTGCCGCCCGTACGTCTTGACGAGAGATGGATGCGTGCGGCTGATGTGATCGCGGGTCGGAACAGATTTGGCCGACGGATGCTTGGCGCGATACGGATTGAACCACGCGTGCAGCTCGAGGCCGCGCCGGTGCGCCTCGTTGACCGCGAACTCGAGCGGATCGTAGTACGGGTTCGGCGGCCTGCCCATCTCTCCAGTCAGATACTCCGACCACGGCTCATATGGTGATGCGTAGAGCGCGTCGGCACCCGGCCTGATCTGAAGGATCACCGCATTCAGCCTGAGCGCGGCAGACCGGTCCAGGAGCGCGATCAGCTCCTGCTGTTGCTCTCGCGTCGAGAGCCCCGGCTTGGACGGCCAGTCGATATTGCTGACGGATGCTACCCACACAGCTCTCATCTCACGGTCCACCGGCGGCGCCGACGGTGGAGAAGATGGCGCGGACTGAGCACAGGCCGTATCGATGCCGGCGAGCGCCAGCAAGGCGAGGACGAGAATCCGGGGCAGTTGAGTGGGCATTAAAAAAAAAGTAAGCGGTTAACTTTCAGATCGTGGCGATCGCGACGATAAACCCGGCGACAGGGGAAACTCTCAAGACGTTCGAAGCATTCTCGGCGCAACGCGTCGAAGCGTGTCTCGAAAAGGCGGCCGCAGCCGCGCGTTCCCACCGCCACACATCCTTCGCCGATCGCTCGCAGCGCATGACTCGCGCGGCCGAGATTCTCGAAGGCGATAAACACCGGCTCGGCGAGCTGATGACGCTCGAGATGGGCAAGCCGATATCCGCGGCGATCGCCGAAGCGGAGAAATGTGCCGCTGCCTGCAGATACTATGCGGCCAACGCCGAAAAGTTTCTTGCCGACCAGCCGGTCGAGACCGATGGAGGCGACAGCTGGGTCGCATTCCAGCCGATTGGGCCAGTGCTGGCGATAATGCCTTGGAACTTTCCCTTCTGGCAGGTATTTCGATTCGCGGCGCCCGCGCTGATGGCCGGCAACGTCGGGCTCCTCAAGCACTCGTCGAACGTCCCGCAATGTGCGCTCGCAATCGAGGACGTATTCCGCCGCGCCGGATTCGCGGACGGAGTTTTTCAGACCCTGCTCGTCGGGTCAGAGGTCGTCGAAAGAATGATTGCCGATCCACGCATCGCGGCGGTCACTCTCACCGGAAGCGAGGGCGCCGGACGCTCCGTCGCGGCCAGCGCGGGCAAGCACCTCAAGAAATCCGTCGTCGAGCTCGGAGGCAGCGATCCTTTCGTCGTGATGCCGAGCGCCGATCTCGAGTCGGCGGTTGCGACCGCGGTGACGGCGAGAATGATCAACAACGGGCAATCCTGCATCGCCGCCAAGCGGTTCATCGTGCACGCGAGCGTGTACGACAATTTCGTAAAGCATTTCGTGGCTAAGGTGAGCGCGATACGAATCGGTGATCCGATGGACGAGCAAACCCAGCTCGGCCCACTCGCGACGGCGACGATTCGCGACGAGCTCCACGCCCAGGTCGAGGCGTCCGTGTCGAAGGGCGCGAAGGTCCTTACCGGCGGCAAGCCACTCGACCGAAAGGGATTTTTCTACGCGCCGACAGTGCTCGTCGACATCCCTTCAGGCAGCCCAGCCGCCGAGGAAGAATTGTTCGGCCCGGTTGCATCCGTCTTTCGAGCGAAGGATCTCGATGAAGCAATGTCCCTCGCCAACGGAACACGCTTTGGACTCGGTGCATCGGCCTGGACTCGGGACGAGGTTGAACGGGCGCGGTTCGTTGACGAGATCGAATCGGGCCTGCTGTTCATCAATGGCATGGTCGCGTCCGATCCGCGCCTGCCGTTCGGCGGCGTCAAGAGCTCCGGGTTCGGCCGTGAGCTCGGCGAGTTCGGGATCCGCGAGTTCGTGAACATCAAGACGGTGAAGGTCGTTGACAGCCGGCTTGCTGGTGCCGAAGGAGCGGACCGAGTAGACGCCCGCCCGCGCTATGGATGACTGAAAAAACTGGAACTCATATCAACATCTTCGGCACCCACGAGGAGAAGACACTCGCCCAGCTCGCCGACGTCGCATCTCGCGCCGAACGTGTGGCGTTGATGGCTGATGGACACCTCGGGTACGTCATGCCCATCGGGGGTGTCGCCGCCTATCGAAACCAGGTTTCGGTCGTGGGCGTGGGATTCGACATCGCCTGTGGCAACGCCGCGATCCTCACGGACCGGAACATTCAGGATTACTCGCGCGATGAGTTCGAGCGGCTCGCGACCGAGATCCAGCGCAGCATTTCCTTTGGAGTGGGGCTCTCCAATCGATCAGGCGACGCGCTGTACGACGACAGGCTGTTCGAGGACGATGCATGGAGTGCGCTGCCGCCTGACGTCCGGGGACCTTTGCGCGAGAAGGCACGCGACCAGCTTGGCACCGTCGGCGCCGGTAACCACTACGTCGACATGTTCAGCGACGAGCAGGGTCGCGTCTGGGTCGGAGTGCATTTCGGGTCGCGCGGGTTCGGACACACAGTGGCGTCAGGTTTCCTCGCGCTCTCGCAGAATCAGAAGTGGGGCACGCGCGTACCCGAGAAGGAAGCGCTCCTCGATCTCTCGATGCCCCTCGGCGAAGAGTACTGGGCGCTGATGAATCTCGGCGGCCGCTACGCCTACGCTGGACGTGAGTGGGTGGCGCGGAAAGCCGTTTCGATTCTCGGCGCCAGAGAGCTCGACATCGTACACAACCACCACAACTTCGCGTGGAAAGAGTTGCACGGGGGCGAAGAGTTCGTTGTCGTGCGGAAGGGCGCGACGCCCGCATATCCAAATCAGCGTGGCTTCGTCGGCGGGTCGATGGGTGACGATGCGGTAATCCTGGAAGGGACGACCGACTCACCCGAGCAGTCGGAGGCAGCTCTCTGGTCGACTGTGCACGGCGCTGGCCGTGTCATGTCGCGCACGGAAGCGAGAGGAAAAGTGAAAGGCTGGGGCCCGAAGGCGCGCATCGTCGCACCTGGAAAAGTCTCGTGGCAGATGGTCAACGAATGGCTCGGCCCCAAAGGCGTGATTCTGAGAGGCGGCGGACTCGACGAGGCTCCACAGGCCTACCGCCGTCTGCCGGACGTGCTTGCTGCTCAGGGCTCAACCGTCCGTGTCCTTCACACTCTCACACCGGTGATCGTGGTGATGGCGGGGGAGAATGTGTACGATCCATATAAAGACTGACTCACGTTCAGGATCCGCGAGTTCGTGAACTCAAGATGGTGAGGGTCGTCGACACCTGAAGTGTACGTGTCACGAAAGCGGCCACCGAGAAAAACCCTGCAACTTCTGACGCTTCGCCGCATTCTCGGTCGATCTGAATGAGCTCAACGCCCAGAAACCCAGAAATCCTCACTCAGCGTTAGGGCTCTTCGAAGCACCATGCCGCTTCTGCGACAGTCACGAATACGAGCCCATCCGCAAAAGCTGCAGGAGAAGAAAAAAGCGGATCGTGTGTCCGGGGCTGGGTGACGGTAGCTATTCGCGCCCCCGTTTGCCGATCGAGGACGTACAATTTTCCTCCATCCGTTAATACTATCCGACGCTCGGTTACAAGCATATCCCTGGCGGTCTGACTCGAGAATTCCCCGCTCCAGATGACACCGCCATCGTTCGGACGCAATGCGTAGATGCGACCGTCACCAGCGTCGACGTAGATTATTCCAGCATATACTTCTGCTTGGGCGTCGGTGGAAAGCGTGTTTGGTACCGTGAACTCCCATGCAATTTCCTGCGTTGTGCGATCAATTGCATATGTTCGCCCAGACACTGTGTGAACGATTACTAGATTCCCATAGAGCGCGGGAGCACCATCGATCAGCACACCTGACCCTTGATATGGGAGCTTCACCCGCCAAATCTCGACTCCCGTCGTTCGCTCAATTGCAACAACCCAAGCCTCAGATGTCCCGCCTTGACGATTTACGTAGTGCCACATCGTGGCAAAGACAGTGTCTCCGCCTACTCGAACGCTCATTGAGCCCGATCGGAACACGCCCGACACCGCCGTGTCACCAGTGATGGGTCCAGGCTGCCAAACCCATCGGGGAGCGCCCGTTGCAAGGTCAACGGCGCTGACGGACGCCCCCCAGGCAGGGATGTAGACAGTCGCATCATCCGCGTCGATTCTCGAAAGCACAACCTGACCAGGGCGCGTGATTGCCCCCGGTGCATTGCCAGTGGTATCGTGCGGGGCCTCGTAGCGCCAGAGGACTCGCCCTGTCGCTGCCTCTATTCCTACAGTGTAGTTGAGGATCGGCGCAACAACGACCCCGCTCTTAACTAAGATGTTAGCGCCTTTGACCGGGTCGGCGCCAAACCTGGCGGCCCAGCGCGGGTTACCATTGCTGACATCTCGCGCGATTATTTGCCCGTCACCGGTTCCGAAGTAAACGGTATTCCCTGACACCGCGGGCCGCGCCCAAGCCCAACCCGGTTGAGCTTGATACCACCGCTCGCGCACGCCACCATCGCTTGGCCCGGAGGAGTTGCGACAAGACCATCCTGCGAGCGCAATAGCCATTGCTAGCGGGAGGATCGAGTAGCTTCGTAAGCTCAGCGGGACCACAACGTACATGGATACGCGCCTCAGTAACAGTTCCCGTACGATGTCACCGTTACGCTCATTTGTCCCGTCCCGGTAGCACCTTGCGAATCGGTAGCAGTCACCCAGATCGCCAACATTCCTGCGCTCTGCGGAGTGTAGTACAAATCGTTTCCGGAACCAGTATTATAAGGGGTCCCGTCTACTGTCCACACGTACGTGTAGGGTGCAACTCCTCCCTGCGGGCTGGCGTTCCACACTCCGGGGCAGCCGACATCGGTCGGGTTCGATCCGGAAACATTCACTGAGATCCCAGAGGGAGGAGGCGGGGGAGGCGGTCCGCCAGTCGCCTCGCCCATGCCTATCCTACTCATTCCGATTGCGACGCGATCCAATCCTAGCCGCGTTTTGTAAATGTTCTGATGGTTTACGCCATCAATACGGAACTCGTACGACACACCGTTCGGCGATGGATATCGTGCACGCTCGTTCGGTACAATCCCGTCGAACGGAATCACCTTCGCCTGACCATACTGGTCGGAGCCGTTTACATACTTCACCCAGCGGTCATCGATTCGACCAAGCACCCTTACGGCGAATCCGCAGCGCCTTCCCGACCCAATCATTACGATCGTAGCGTAACCAAATAGTCTGCAACCCTTAAACAGCGACACGGCTTGATTCCGCCGAACCACGGCAGCCTCAAATTCTGAATCTTTGTTTAGGGAAGAATAGAGCACTCGTAGAGCCGCATTCCTATGCGGGATTGTACCATAAAGGTTCGCACGAGGAATCGCCGCATCGTCAGTCCGGGAATTGAGGTGCATTACCGCCGCCGAGTTGACTTTTAGATCATTAAAGGCCGGCACATTCCCGAATGCGTTGATGTTGCTAAAATTGATCACTTGACCCGGGAATCGCTGGATACCAATCGAAACCAGAGCGATGCCGATGCCTTGAACTGTCGGATCCTCGGCTACCCAATTCCAGAAAAGAAAATTGAGTACTTGCGCCTCGCTGCGAACCGCGTCGAGCCCTTCTTCGATCCTGCGTTGAGCATCGGCGAAGAAACTCTTGGCTTGGGTGTAGTTGTCCGCGAGAGGCGCACCCTGATGCAAGGGTGCAATCGCAATTATACCAGCAATGTTTGGGCGGCGTGCGGCTGAATCGATATAGGTGCCACGGGCAACCATCGACCCCAGGCTGTGGCTTGGAAGAACGTGGCGCCCACCCCGCAACGCATTTGCAAGGTTGACTACTTGCTGCGCGTAGGCGACCGTGCTGTCTAGGTTGGGGGTCGAGACGCCTCGAAGATCAACCTGCAGCCGCAAGTAGTTGGGAGGTGTGCTTTGTATATCGGGATAACTACGAGTCCATATCCCGGGGCCGCTGGCAAATCCATGAAGAAACGAGGTGCTATCGTAGCCCAACTGGGCTGACCCGGTACGCGGAAACGCTGCAATGGAACCGATAAGAGCACATAGGACAATCGTGCAGAGCGGCGATACTAGCGTACGATACCAATTGTGTGAGTGTTCGCGCTCCTGTATGCGATTTGGGAGACAAAAGCGCGGGTCAGAAGAAAAAGAACGCATGTGTCAAAACCTCAGAAAAAGAAGTGCAAGAGAAATAGCCGCGCGGGGATCGACCTAAGGCGTTATTCCCTGAGCGCCGGGTAGCGACAACCCACCATTGCGTACCTTAACGTTCTGAAAGACAATCTTGGCAGCACTCTTCAATTCCTTGCCATTGATCTTTTCAGTACTCACGTACTCTGAGTGTGAACGCACATAACCTCCCGCAACGCGCGCCCACGCGTGCGTAGCACGCATGGTCCCCGCGCTCTCGGTCAACTCCTCGATCATCAGTAGCTGGGATTTGGGATCAATGCTTCGCACAATTGTTTGGCTGCCATTGATTGAACGAAACCTTCGCAATCCCGCCAAGGACGGGGCGATCTCTACTGCGTTGTCCACTAAAGCTCGAACGCCGCGCCGAGAAAGCCCGTGTTTTACATAGTTTCCGCTTGGGATTTGTATTGTGTCCCGCCCCCCAACAACAGAAGCTCCGGCACTTAGAGTCGGCTGGGCAGAATTGACCCCTACTGACGTTTCTAGGCAGGGTGGTTGTGTGCAAGCGTTGGGATCTGGCGAATAAACGCCATAATACGGATAATCATAGGAGGCCTGACGTGTTGCGGCGTCCGCATGCAGGTAATCGAATGCGGTTGGGCCAACGCTAGTGGGGTTTGATGCAGCTGCCCCGTCGGCGGAGTATCCAGTAACGGACCCACCCTGGTATGCGATCGTCTGCACCGTGTCGGTGAAACCCGGAATGTTTTCAGAACTCCCGACGGCGACTGCCTGGTAATTGTAGTCGCTACCTGTCCACTCCTCGCAGACGTCAACGGTATCGACGGCGCTCGGGAGACCGTACTGATCCATGAGCGCATCGTGTTCTGAACTGATCATCCGAAAACTTGCGCCACACGTCATCATGGAAGCGATGGCGAAGGCTGCATTCGGAGGCGGCGGCGTGGGTGAGAATGTGGTCGACTCAGAGCACGCGGCAAATAACAACGCGCACACGCCCACGATTACTGGAGGAGAGTGGTGCGATCTGATCATGATTTCCCGTTCTGAAAAAAGAAGGTCGACCGCATCGCAAAGAACGCGCCGATAAGCTCGGCACTACAAACACTTGCGTGTAATCGTTACACAAAGTGCATGTTTCGTATCAGCCGATGGGCGGTTTCTTCTCAACTGATGAGCGAAAGGGGACAGCAGAGCAGCAATGAGTGGTCGACATCTGACTGCGCGGGAGTTGAAGACAATGCGGCCGGTGTTCACGATCTCGGCGTCGATTCACGGCAGGATTCCCAGACCAACCCAGTCGCCGTCAAGTCAAAAACAAGGCTATCCCTTACATCTCCATGACGAGCCTGACATCCGGATCGATCGAGCTAGCTGCCGTGCGGCGCGTGACCCACGACACCGAAAAGAACACCAGAAACGAGAGAACCAGCGCAACGGCTGACGCAGTCACGCCGGCGGGAAAGGTGAACGTCTTCCTGTAAGCCGCGACCTCGAGCGCGAGCGTGACGACGAGGCCGGTGGTGATAGATGCGATTGCCCCCGCGCGCGTGGCTCCCTGCCAGTTCAGGCCAACCGCAAGCGTCGGTACCAGCGTCGAAGCAAACAAGCCCCACCCGAAAATTCCGAGAAACGCCACCATCGAGCCCGATTGCTGCGCCGTTATCGCGGCGGCGGCCGCGATGAGGACCGTGACTCCGCGGCCCCAGGCAAGCTCGTTCTTGAGGCGGCGTCCAAACGCGACCGGCAAATCGTGCATCACGATGGCCGCTCCGATATTGATAAACGAGTTTGCGGCGCTCATCGTCGCGGCGGCGACACCGGAAAACACCAGCGCCGCCAGCACTATGGGAGTGACATTCAGCAGGAGACTGGGCGTCGCCTGATCGGGGCTCGCCAGCGGCGCCATCCTTCCCGCTTCAACGAACGCCTTCACTCCCACTCCGACCCCGAAGTACAGGAGCAGAACCAGCACCAGCCCGAGTGTCTTGAGCAGCGGATACCATTTGAGTTGCAGCGGATCCCGCAGCATGTAGTACTTGTGAACTGCCTGCGGCTGTCCGAGCGAGCCCATCGAGAACACGAAGAAGAACGACAGCGCCGCCAGAGGCGTCAGCTTTCCCCAGGGGCCGAGAAAAGCGGGATCGGCGGCGAGAATCGTCCGCGAGATTTCACCGAGGCCGCCTCCGAAATCGAGCACGAAGAAAAAGACCAGCACTGACGCGACCGCCATCAGCGTGCCCTGGAACACGTCGTTGTAAATGCCGGCGAGTATTCCGCCTGACGCCGAGTAGGCGAGGGTGATGCCCATGCCGATCCAGATTCCCCACCCGAGCCCGACGTCGAAGATCGAATTGATCACGACTCCCATCGCCAGCGCGTTGGTCGCCATGTACCCGACGATCCCGAACAGCATCGCCACTCCGGCGATTCCCTGCGCCGCCGGCGAGCGGTAGCGCGCCCCGATCGCGTCGGGAATCGTGATCAGGCCGCGAGCCTCGCCGAGGAGGCGAAGTCTTTTTGCGAGCACCCACGCGCCCATGACGTTGGTAACCGATGCGGGCAGGACAATGAACATCGCGCCGAGGCCGACGGCGTACATCAGCCCGGGGCCGCCGATGAACGCGAAACCGGAAACTGAAACCGACACCGACGCGACGGTCAGCGCGATGAGACCGATTCCCTTTCCGGCGACGAAGAAATCGGCGGCGGTGCGCGTCTTCCGCGCCGCCCACACGCTGATTCCGATCACCACCGCGAAGTAGACGGCACCGACGGCAATCACCGCCGGCTGTGCCGCGCTCGGAAGCGAGGCCTGTATGAGAGCGCTGAGCCCGAGAGAGCCCGTCACGATGTAGGGCCGGGTTGATCGACGATGCCTTCGCTCTCTGACTGCTCGATCCCGCGCGCCAGCGACCTTACTCGCTCCACGTCTTCTGCGGTTAGTGTCTGGCTCTCGAAGGTCAGCGCGTAGGCAATCGGCAGCACGATCGTCGGGAACAAACCGATACCATAGATCACGATCGCGGCTCTGACAGGTAGTCCGAGCCAGAGCGTACTGTTCGCGCTCTCGGCCGCCGGCAGAATGAGCGCCGCGCAGAACCCGAGAGCCAGCGTAACCACCACGAAAGCGAATGGAACTTTCAGCGGTCCGATTCCCTGCCGTCCTCGTGTCGCGCCAAGAATCATGATGGCGCCGATCGCGAAGGGAATCCCCACGGCGAGGAGCCAAGGAGCCCAGCCCGGTATTCCGGAAGTAGCGAACGCCGATGCGTAGGCAACGGCGATACCCGACAACGAGATCACCAGCACGTATCGCGCAAACCGGCGTGTCGCGTCTTCCGCGGATGATTCGACTTCAGACAATGGTCGTCCGCGATCTGCCAGCTGTCATTCAGCCAACGCCAGCAAGGCAAAGGTGGCGAGCCAGTGCTCACCCATATAGTCGCCGGCCACCTGCGGAAGGGCCGCGTCGAGGTGCCTTTGCGCTGCTTCGATCCCCACCTTCCTTCGCCCGTCGCCTTCATTGAATGCCTTTGCCACCGATCGCCAGCACCAGGCTCGGCTCAGGTTGAGTCCGTCGAGGTGCGCAATCTTGCCATCGGTGCGGTCACTCACCGTCGCGGGCTC
>JBGTEZ010000099.1:0-2700 GCA_041747535.1 Gemmatimonadaceae bacterium | reverse complement strand
GCCTCGGTGAACCCCCCCTCCAGCTCGAGCGACCTCTCGGACTTGAGTCCCGCATCCTTGAGCGCGAGCCGGTACCCGCGCAGTCTCTCGGCCGCGTCATAGTTCCGCGGCGCGCCCTTGATGATCGCTATCCGCTGGTGGCCGAGTGAGGTCAGGTGCTTCACCATCGCCCTCGCGCCGCGGCAGTTGTCGATGGTCAGCGAGTCGAGTTCGTTGCCGGGCGACACCGAGCATAGAAGAACCACCGGCAGCGTCGTCGGAACGTTGAGCAATGATTCCGCGTCGAGATCCGGGGACATCGCAACGACTCCATCGACGCGCCCGCGCATTGCGCGCATCGCGGTCTCTATGCCGTGTTTGGTCGCATGCGAGCGGCTGATGATGAGATGAAAGCCGCTCCGCTGCGCGGTGTCGTCCATTCCTCTGATCACTTCCGAGAAGAACTCACCATACAGGTCCGGTAAGAGGACGCCGAGCGTGTCGGTCTTGCTCGTGATGAGGCTGCGCGCCCCACCGTGCGGGACGTACCTGAGGCGCCCGGCAACTTCCCGGATGCGGTGCTGGGTCTCGGCGCTGACTGGACCGCTACCGTTCAAAACCCGGGAGACGGTAGCAACGGAGACGTTGGCTTCGCGGGCTACGTCCTTGATCGTGACCATGCTCAATCGCGAATGTAATCGTTTACACAGTACGGAGCCAGACCCAATCGCCACCTCATCAGTGGGTCTTTGATAGAAATCCGACAGTCGCTGAAAAGAAATCGACGTATACGCCCGGCGCCTCGGCCGTATTTTGGAACGCTTCGACCCCTGCCCAGAGCGAAGCTAAGGCAATGGCACAATACAGGATGGACCCCTTGGTGCCCGTGGAGATCGGTATCGGCGCCGACACTCCTTCAGTATTTCGCTTCATCGCCCAGAAACGCGTGCCTGGTCGCGACTTCAGGGATTTTGCCACTTCCCAGGACTGGGGACGGGAGAGCCAGAGCCGATACTCCCTCGAGCTTATGCCGCCGATACGGACCTACACCGACCTTCGCATTTATTTCCTCGTCGATGGAGCGTCGGATCGACCGACCCGCATCCTCGTCCGGCTCTCGCAGAACGGACAGCAGCTCGGAGCAGCAATCGTTTGCAAAGGAAAAATAGGTAGCGACGGGGCCGTCTTCTTTTCGACGGCCGAGGCCACGCTCATCACCAATGAAGGGACGCTCATTTAGGGTCGGCTGTTGCCTCATGGTAGCAGCACTCGCGACGCCGGTGGCGGCACAGCTCCCCGCGTACAACGTGCCCGACGATCCGGCATTCGTATTCCTGGGCGCCTCGCCGAAACGCATCGCCAACCCCGGTACCCTCCCCTCACTCGGCCTCGCGCTCGCCGACGGTATCGATGTCGACGGCCATGTAAACGCGGGGATGGCGGTGTCCTTTCTTCCCACCAGCCTGGTTCGCTACCGGCTCACGCCGGAAGCGTACCGGAACGGGCGGCCGAGCTTCTGGCTTTACAACACACAGGTATCGCTGGGGACGGTGCGAAAGAGCGGCGACGCGCCGGCGACGGATCTCGCCCTCGGCTTGAGGACGATTCTCTTCGGTCCCGAGCCCTACGCCGACCCTGCCTTCCGCAACAGAATGGCCGGCGTGTTAGATCGTTGTCTAACTGAGGCTGCCGGCGTCGATACCACTCTAATGGTGATCGAGCGCCGCACCGGCGCCCGCCCCGCGCCCGTCCGGGATTCCACCCGGCCCACCCGAATCCTTCCCTCAAACGACGGAACGGCAGTCGGCCAGGACACCGTCCGGATCTGGAAGGCTGGACCGAACACCGTGGATCGTGAAACCGCGATCGAGTGCGGAACGCGCGGGAAATCGCGCGCCGTCAAATCATGGATGAACGACCACTGGAACGACGCGACGCTCGCCCTCTCGGCAGCGACCGGAACGCGCTTCGACCGGTCGGCGGTCAGCCGGCGCGCCTCACTCGGCAGCTCCCTCTGGCTGGTGGGCGCGGTCCCGATTCGTTTGACGAAAAGCGATGGCGCCGGCTCCAGGCGGACGAACCTCGGACAAATCGCCGCACAGCTCCACTACGTCGCATTACCTGGCAGCATCGCCGGGATCGACGACAGCTCGTGGGAAGGCGGGATCCGCGCGATGGCGGGCAGGGCGGCGATCAACGGATTCGTCGAGCTGACCCGCAACCTGAAAAAGAGCGAGGCCCGCGAGGACAGGAGCTCGTGGGCAGCAGGCGCCGAGTTCATGGTAGCGGAAAGTCTCTGGCTCTCGGCGGGAGTCGGCGAGCGATACGCGTCGCTGCTCGACGAGAACAGGGATTTCGTGTTTCTGAATCTCAAATGGGGCCTCGCTCGGGAATCACGACTGAAAAGGTGATCGCTGCCCGTCATTCAGCTGAAAGCTTACAACTGTACCACTGACCACTCACTACTTTCGTGTTTTTGTCCCACAATGCGACGCACACCAATAGCTTTGCGTGGTGCATCCCTCGATTCGCTTTGCCTCGATCGCTCTCGTCTCGCTCTTCGCGGCGGGCTGCCGCGACTCCGCGTCCGGGTTCGGGCCCCATCTCGCCGCCGCCCGCGCCAACGCCGATGAGTTTCTCTACTCCGTAGGCTCGCGCTTCACCAACATCCAGCGGCCGCCACGGATCATTCACGCGCGGAAGCAATTCGGTCACTACGCG
>JBGTEZ010000098.1:0-9295 GCA_041747535.1 Gemmatimonadaceae bacterium | reverse complement strand
CGCGACGCGCGAGCAGCTCCGCATGTCGCGCTTCAGCCTGCGCGAGCCGCCCCTCGGCGCCAGCGACCTTCTGCTCCACCTCAGCCGCCGCACGCCCGATCTCCTCGTCTGCGCGCTGGAGCAGCTCGGTGAGCGAAAGCTCCACGTGTGTCGCAACGCGATCGACCTCGGCCAGACGGTCGTTGCGCGTCTCCTCGAGGAACGGCGCTAGTGCGTGCTCGTGAAGCCAGGTCGTCGCCTCGGGGAGGGCCGCGACCGCGGGCATCTGGGCCGGCGGGTCCGCAGGCGCAAAGTTGCCGAGCAGGCCGGGCTCCTGGAGCCGAGGTTCGCCGTTCTCGGGGATCTCCACTGCGAAGAGCCGCTCGTGGACCACCTGACCGAGTCCATCCACTACGCGCGCCCTGTAGAAGTCGATGCGCGCCGGGCTTTCGTGCTGGAGCGAGTGGAAGGTCGCGCCCGTGCCGAGCACCACGAGCGCCCGCGCGTGAGTGTGCCGCCGGATCGCCTCGAACAATGGATGGCCAGGCGTAACCCACTCCAGCTTCTCCGTCTCGGCTGCCTCGCGGTCGGTCGAGCAGCGCGGATAGCGGTCGGCGAGCGCCGGGAGCTTCCAGTCCGGGTCCCTCTCGTAACGACGGAGGATCGAGGGCGTGCGCGCCGGCTCGAAGGCGTACGGCACGCTCGGGATGGTCTTGAGGGTGAGTGGCACGAACTCGGCCGCCTCGCGGAGAAAGCGCGCGATGGTCTCCGGCACGACGCGCCGCTCCTGCGCTCGCGCGCGCCGCTCGATCAGCATCTCGAGGTTGAGCTTCTTGCTCGCAAGTCCTTCCAAGGCGTTCTGGCAGATGGCGCGGAACTGCCGCTCGTCCACGTTGTGGAGCAGGCGCTCCTCGAGGTCGGCGTCGCCGAGGCGGCCGGCGTAATAGTCGCGCAGCACGCGCTCGACGTGGGCCGCGGGCAGAACCTCGCCGACCACGTTGAAGACCGTGTCGTCGTCCAGCGCGTCGCGGATCTCCTGCAGCTTCTCGAGCAGCCGCTGCAAGACACGGCCTTCGATCGTGTTGGTGGCCACGAAGTTGAAGATCAGGCAGTCCTTGCGCTGGCCGTAGCGGTGGATGCGGCCCATCCGCTGCTCGAGGCGGTTCGGGTTCCAGGGGATGTCGTAGTTGAAGAGGATGTTGCAAACCTGGAGGTTGATGCCCTCGCCGGCTGCCTCGGTCGCGACCAGGACCTGGATCTCGCCTTCGCGGAACTGCTGCTCGGCGCGGAGGCGCGTCCCCGGCTCGTCCCGTGAGCCGGACTTCATGCCGCCGTGGATGCAGCCGACGCGGAAGCCCCACGACTTTAGCCGAGCCATCAGATAGTCCAGCGTGTCCTTGAACTCGGTGAAGAGGAGCAGACGCTGGTCCGGGTGGTCGAAGAATCCTTCCTTCTGGAGAAGGTCCTTGAGCTTTGAGAGCTTGCCCTCGACGCCCGCGTCCTCGACGGTCTGGGCCTGGGCCGCGAGACGCCACAGTTCCTGGACCTCCTCGCGCACCTGCTCGGCGCTTCCCGCCAGCGTGATTGCCTCAAGCAGCGCCTCGAGGCGCTCGCGCTCGCTCTCCTCCATCTCCTCCAGGTCCTCCGGATCGGGGAGATCGGGCGGCGCCTGACGGGCCAGCTCCTGAGCCCGTTTGAGCCCCTCTTGGAGACGGCGAGCCCGGTTCTCGAGCGAACGCCGCATGGCGTAGGTGCTGGAAGCCAGCCGACGCTGGTAAAGGGACATCAGGAACCCGATCGCGCGGGCGCGCGGGTCCTCGCCCTCGGCGGCGGCCCGGGCGCTCTCGCGCTTCACGAAGCGCGTGACGTCGCGGTAGAGGTCGAACTCCGCGCCGTCGATCTGGAAGTCCACGGTGTGGGGGATGCGCTTGGTGAAGATCTTCTCGGCGGCCCAGGTGCCGTCTGGCCGGCGCTCGGGAAAGTAGACCATCGCCTCCTTGGTGCGGCGCAGGTAGAAGGGCGCCCGCCGGCGGTCCATCGCCTCGCGGATCGAGCGGACATCGGCATAGGCGTCGGCGTCGAGGAGCTGCAGGAAGAGGCTGAAGTTCTGCGGGTCTCCCTTGTGCGGGGTCGCCGTGAGCAGGAGCATGTGATCCGAGATGTCTCGTAGCAGCTCCCCCAGCCGGTAGCGCAGGCTCTTGTGCGACTCGTCCGCGGCCGACATTCGGTGCGCCTCGTCCACGATGACCAGGTCCCAGTGGACCTGCCGCAGACCGGGCAGGATCTCCTGGCGCTTGGCCAGGTCGAGAGAGGTGATGATCCGGTTGCGCTCCAGCCACTGGTTCACGCCGAACTGATCGCGGATGTCCTGGCCCTTGAGCACGAGGAACTTCGTGTCGAACTTCTCCTTCAGCTCGCGCTGCCACTGGAAGGCGAGGTTGGCCGGGCAGACGATCAGAATGCGCTCGGCGAGGCCGCGCAGCTCGAGCTCACGGATCAGCAGGCCCGACATGATAGTCTTGCCGGCCCCGGCGTCGTCGGCCAGCAGGAAGCGCACGCGCGCGAGCTTGAGCAGGTAGTCGTAGACCGCTTCGAGCTGGTGCGGGAGCGGATCCACACGCGAGATCGAGAGCCCGAAATAGGGGTCGAACTCGTAGGCGATGCCGAGGGCGTACGCTTGAAGGCCGAGGCTGAGAAGGCGCCCGTCGCCGTCGAAGGAGTGCTGCGCGTCGAGAATCGCCAGACGCTCGAGGTCGTTGGCGGTGAGCGTCACCTTGCGGAAGCGCTCCGACTGCGTGCCGACCAGCCCGACCACCCAGCTTGCGATACCGTTGGCCTGCACGGTCTCGACCCGCATAGGCTCGTTGAACAACGGACCGGTGAGGATTTGGCCTGCGCTGATGGGTTGCACTTGGGTCACCATGCTGTGCTCACCGGCTTGGACGAAATCTAGCCGTTGACGAGCACGAAGCCAGCCGTGGGTGGGAGGTGGTCGATGATATGCCGCAGCCAGGCGACATTCGCGCTATTCGCCCCGTCTCCGGGGCTGATCCGTAACCGGGCCGCTATCGCGTTTCGTTTTGCTCGCGGCAAGACGGTGCCTGCAGGCGGCGCCCCGTACCGCCAGCGCTTATCCTCGCGCACCAGTTCTCCGCGCCAGTCGCTCACGTTGAAGGGCGGGTTGGCAGTTCCCCTGGGGCTGACTTCGAGTGGGTCGATGTTCCTGGGTCCGTTCCCGGTCATCTGGAGGAATTGCGACGGATTGAGGGCGGCCTGCCGGTGCTAGAGCTGTGCCGCTTAGCAAAGAGTTAGCGCCAGCAGGCCACCATGGGCGCCACTGGCGTTCAGCCGCCGCGCGACACAGAGCTTTCACTTGGGCGGTGGTGCGTAGAGACAGAAACTCGTGTTTGGTGCGCGGCATTGGTTCCCCACCCAATGCTAAGTGGAACCAATGTACTGCCCCGCTATGGCTGGCTGCAAGAAGACCCGTTGGCGCCCGCGCTCTTACAGCTCCACCCGCATGGACAAGACGCCCAGGAGGCGTTCTCGTCTTCAGGCGTTTTTGAAGCGCACACCACCTCGGGATATTGTCCAGCAGACAGTAATCTGCTCCCGCCCCGGTGATCTCACCCATCCGAACCGCACGGCACCGCTCCCCAATCAGGTTGACGCAGCCGCAGCCGTGTCGCCGATGATCCCTGCATGCTTCCTCCAAGAGGGGACCAGCCAGTACCGGCCGGCTCTACCGCTACTACCTGCCGACATGTAGGGCAAGGACCATGCCGTGGCGCCGGCCTGCCGGCCGCGTCCGCAGCCAACCTCTCTCTTGACACGAAAGACAGTGCTATGTTACTCGCGGGCAAAGTAGAACTCCGCTACAGTAAGGCGCTAGCAGTATATCAAGGATCTCGATGACGGCTAGGGTCGACGATCGTCCGAGGGAAGTCCTACTGGCTCAAAGAGAAACTGAAGGTCGGCCTGATGCGGGTCGATGAAGCCGCGTCTTAACCATGGGGTGGGTGATTTCGGATGCCTCTTGACAGCTACAGCAAACGCCGAACTCGGCGCAAGGTCCACCTTTGCGTGGACGCCGACACGCACGAGGTCCTGGCGGCCCTCGTGACGGCGAACGGCGTTGGCGACGGCGAGGTACTCCCCGCGTTGCTCGATCAGGTCGGCGATCCGATCGCGCAACGCATTGTCGATGGCGCCTATGACACTCAGGGCTGTTACCATGCGATCCAGGCGCGAGGAGCCGTAGGCGCCATCCCGCCGCGGGAAGGTGCCGTGCCCTGGCCCGTGACCGAAGACACGCCTTACGCGGCAGCGCGCAACGGGGCGATCGAAACGATCGAATGCCAAGGGCGCACGGCCTGGAATGACGCCGCCGGTTACCATCGTCGCAGTCTCGCCGAGACCGCCATGCACCGCCTGAAGACCTCATTCGGTGCCCAGCTCAAGGCACGCCGTTTCGACAGTCAGGTCGCTGAGGTCTATGACGGCGTCGCGGTCATCAACACGATGACTCGGTTCGGCATGGCCAAGGCTCAACCACCTTCTAACCAACGGACGGGCCTTTTAGTGCGAATCGCCCCGCCGCTGATTTGTGCAACAATGCGCCGTTCGACCGCATGACCCCATCTTCTCACGGCAACCATGAGCGACTCGTACGAAGAACTGGTGAAGCTATGGCGGGAGTACAACATCCGGCTCGAGGAAGAGGAGTACCGCGGCTTGAGGGTCGCGCCGGACCCCGACAATGAGCACACCCGCGCGCTGAAGAATGAACTCCCGGAGCTCCCAGACCACTTAGGCGCAATCGACAGCGCGATCGAGTGGTGGCGCAAGCACGGCGAGGGGCTCAAGCGGCGTCCGCGCATGGAGCGCCTGCATCACTTGCTTCGGCGTCTCGATCAGGCCCTGGTCGACCTCTACCCCACCACAACGGTCGTGACAGAGGCGGGCAGGCTGCTGCTCGGCGAGCGGTGGTGGTCGGCGTATCGCTGTGAAAAGGCAGCCGAAACGGGAGAGGAGGTGAGTCGGACTGGCTGGGTCCGTGACACCATGCTGCCGAGAATCTGCGTGCTACCGGAAGCGGGAGCCCGCTGGCTGGACTCCGAGCGGCTCCGTGAGCGGATCTGGAATATGCTTGGTGTGGGACGCCGGGAGGATGGCCTCCCGCATGCGCCGGTGCTGCGCATCGGTCTGTGCGTGCTCGGGCGCCACGCAAAGACGCAGTTCGAGGCGACAGGAGTACTCGACGAAGCCAACAGAATCCACGGCTTTCGGGCCGTGGGAGTAGTCTGGGACGGCGGTAGCCAGGGGAGCGTCGAGGCGGAACTCTACGCGTGCGTTGCGTGGGCACACGAGTCGCGCATCCACGTTCTTTGCTTCCCCGAGTTGGCGCTGGACGAAGACGGACGGAACGCTCTGCGGCGAGAGATCGAGCGGGATCCCGGGTCCCTCTGCCTGATCCTTCCCGGGAGCTTCCACGAGCGTGATCCGGAGCCAAAACGGACGATCGGGTGGGTGAATCGCGCCCGGATCTGGGTGGTCCATGCCGGAGCCACACCCGAGGTGGTGGAGCTTGGCGGGTTCGAGAAGACGGAGCCGTTCACCATGAGCCCCGAGCATGTAGGAGACGCCATCCACAATCATGACCCGGACAGCGGGTGCCTCGGATACCGTGAGCACATCGATCCGGGTGACCAGCTCACGATCGTACCCACTCCCGTCGGACGCTTCGGAATCGCGATCTGCAGAGACTCCTTCCGGTCCAACCTGATGAGCCGGTACGCACCGGTCGTAGATCACTTGGTTGTGATCTCCATGAACGAGGCCAGGACCGATTGGTTCTGGTTTACCAGCGAAGAACTGGCGAAGAGCAGCTTCGCTGCCTCGTACTATGTGAACTCGACCCAGTTCGTCGGCGCTCACGACACCACCGTTGATCTCGCGTTCTTCTGTTTCCCCGACGGCACGGTGGGTCAGAACGTCGTGTACTACGGCAGGCAACCCGAGGCCGCGCCCGCGCGGAGAGCAAAGGCACAGGCCATCGGCGACGACCGGAGGGTATACGCCGCCATCCCAATCCCCCGCACCTTGTTCCCATCCTGATCCAACGAAGCTCCAATTGCGCTTGACACTCGGCCTTACGCTTCCCATACTTGGGCGGGAATAACCAACGAACCTCCAACAAGCAACTTGACCCGACGGATGGATGTCAGCCGTATCGTTCTGAGCCTGCGCCCGGACCCGGAGGTCGTCGGGCGCACGGTGGCCCAGCTCTTCCACAGCATCGAACACGAGAGCGCCGAGCCGGAGCGCCGTGAGGCACTCGAAGCGTTCTTCCGTGAACTGAGCCGGCTGGTGATCAACTGGATGGCCAGTTCGGAGCAAGCAGTCCTCCGCGCGGTTCACGCGAGGATTGTCGACGAACTGGCGAAGCTGCCGCCGACTCACCCGGCCAACCGCTACCTCTCCGATGGGGAGTGGCTGGGTGTCAGGCTCCGTGGGCTCTCGGTTCTGATCTCGACGTATCTGAGAACGGGAAACCTCGTCAAGTCGCTCGGTCACCTGAGTGGCCGCAGGCGCGAGTCCTGGCGGCGCGCGGTAGTGCTGATGGCTTCCCTCCGACGCCCGATCCGAACCGGAGAGCTCGTCGCACATCGCGTATTCAACCTCGAAACCACGGCAAACAACGCGCTGCACAAGCTCGTCGAGCTTGGGCTCATCGAGAAACGGAGCGACGGAGCGGCCGTGACGTTCTCTGTTACCTGGGCCGGAGAGAACGTTGCAAGATTCCTCCAGTCCGCGGGTGCCGAGGAAGATGCCACCGAGGACGAGCCCGATGAGCAGATCCAAGTGCCTCCAGCGCTTAAGGAAATGCGCTCCAAGGTGAAGTGGCGGCGGGCCGCTTGAGCTACTCCAGGGAAGACGCGGGCCCGCGCATGTTCGCGGCGACGTTCTACTCGTACAAGGGTGGAGTCGGCCGCTCGGTGGCGCTGCTTAATACCGCCCATCAACTGGCTCTGCGGGGCAGGTCGGTCCTTTTGATCGACTTCGACCTCGAAGCCCCGGGGTTGCACTCTGTTGTGACCAAGGTGTGGGACGATGCGGAGCCTAACCTCCGGCGTCTCGGAGTCATCGACTATTTCGCGGATTACAAGGCGAGTGCCGCGGAAGGCGAAGACGCAGAGACGACCGTCCCCGACTTCCGCGAGTACGTGAGCGGCGGCTTCGGTCCCGACGGCCTGATCCGCCTGATGACCGCCGGCGATCTGTCGGACAACTTTGCCCAATACTCGCGGCGTCTGGCAGAACTGAACATCATCGATTTCGCCAAGCGGTGGTACGGGCGCGAGCTGCTCCTCCAGCTGCGCAAGGACATCGCAGCGGACGGATGCGATTATCTGCTGATCGACAGCCGGACGGGTCACACCGATGCGCTGGGCGCTACGACGGTACTTCTGCCGCATGCCGTGGTGCTGCTGTCGAACTTGTCGGACCAGTCCATTGTTGGGACGCGCCGGACGCTCGACTTCATTCGCCTGAACGGCACGTGGGACAACGAGGGGCGCCCTCGTGCCGGGGAACAGCCTTCCAATCTGCTGTGCGCCCGGGATCCCGACGATCCCGAGATAGAGACGCTGGTCGTGGCTTCGCTCATCCCTTTCGGCGACCAACTGGGGCTCCGGCGGATGGCGGAGGTCCTGGACCGGTCCGTCGATCACATCATCTATTACGTCCCCCGCATCGCCGCGCACGAAGACGAGCACGTCATCAAGCACGCGGCCGAAGGCCTCCTCTCGCAGAGCTCGGAAGTGGACCCGGCGTTTCTGATGTACAGCGGACTGGCGGACAGGATCGAGGCACTCAACCCGTACGAGCCGCGCTCACTTGCCAAGCGTGGACTGGAAAGCCTGTCGCGCCAGGATTGGCGCGTGGCGTTGGGCTATTTTCGGGCTGCGGAATGCTTTCTCCGGGGCAGCGAAGACCACCGGAGTAGCCTGGCCGACCGGATGCTGCAGGTTCGCCTCTGGCTCGGCAAGGCGCGCGCGCTAGCGCTGGGATTCCAGACGGGACCCTCGGGAGACCTGATCGGGAGGGCGGAGGCGGCGATCCGCACTTTGAACGACGAGGGCGTCGCGACCGGGGATCTGATCGTCGACCTGATCGTCGCCCGGATGCAGCTGGTGCGGGGATTGTTCGGCTCCAACGAACTGCTCGCCGCGATCGAACCCGCGCAGGCGGCTCGCAACACCGCGAACCAGCTCAGGGTCGAGGATAAGCCGGACCACTGGAAACTCAGCACCGGCTTGATGGCGGCCGAGGCGAAGATGCTGGGGGGAGACTACGCGGGCGCGGCCGACGAGGCGGAGAAGCTGCCGCGCCAGGCGAAGCGGCTGAACCGGCGCGCGGAGATGGTGCGCGCACTCCAGCTCAGCGCGACTGCGCGGCTGAGCCAAGGGCGCATCATCCAAGCCAAGGATGGGGCGTCGCTCGCCGTTAAGGAAGCCGAAGCCTTCGGTGTGGACTACCTGGTGGCGGAGGCGCATCTCGCAGCGGCCCAGGTGGAGATCATGGCGGGAACGACGTCGCCCGACGGGAAGGAAAAGCTCGAGCGGGCCGCGCTGTCGTTCGAGGCGATCGGCGACGGTTTCGGATCGGCCAACTGCCGCTCTGAGCTCGGCATGTACCAGCACCGCCTGGGTGAGCCGGAGGACCGTATCCGGCAGAACCTCGCGGCCGCCATCCTCGGATATCAGCGGATCTCCGGCACCGCGCTCGGTGAGATCACAACGCTCCTGTATGCGACGCGCGCCCTGATCGACCGCGGCGTGATCTCTCTGGAACTTCCGGAGGCCGCCCGTCCCACCGTTGCGAGCCGCACGCGCGGGCAGCCGTATCCCATGCTGCCCGCGCTCACCGCCGCGATGATCGCGAAGCAGCTGCCCCACGCCGCCGAGACGCTGGTGCTGGCCGCGTTCATCGCCCGGGACCGAGAGATCCCCTTTCTCGACGACCTGATCGCCGCGTACTGGATGGAGCTGGAGCTCTTCGCCGACCGGAACTGGCTGGACTACGTCGCCGAGGAGCTCGGTGTCGAGGGCCGGCCGGCACTGGGACCCGAAGCGACGCGTTACCCGTCGATCGCGCTGGAAGTCGAGCGCTCGAGACTTCTCGCGCGCATGTTGGAGCGCCCCGCCGGCGACGCCGAGATGCTCCGGGAGCTGCGCGCGGTCGCCGATACGGCCCACATGCAGGGCGCCGCCTACGACGAGGCGTGCGCCCTCACCCTGGCCGCGCTGACCTT